>CAZSAY010000006.1:0-52150 GCA_964605225.1 uncultured Thermodesulfobacteriota bacterium
AAAAACGTAGCCCGCTTTAACTTTACTGTGACGCCTTAAGGGGCTCGGAAAGTAAGAAGATCAAGAACAGATATTCATAGCAAAGGGCCGCCGGTTTCCGGCGGCCCTTTGCTATTTCCGACCATTTTTATCACTTTGACCAAGTAATAACGTCCATCCTTGAAGCCTTGTAGGACAGGTGAAGTGTAACTGTAACCCATCAATACGAATCTACCCGTACAGCCCGGCCACGAACTCGCCGTAGCCGTTGTATTTAAGGGTATCTCTCCGCTCTTCTGTCCCGAGCATCCGTTCCGTGGCCTGACTCCATCTGGGGTGCGGCACCTCGGGGTCTACGTTCGAGGTAAAGCCGTATTCATCGGGGGAGAGGGTGTTCCAGAAGGTGGCGGGCCTTTTTTTTGTAAACTCCATGCTGACAATGGCCTTTATGCTCTTAAAGCCGTATTTCCACGGTGTTACAAGCCTTATGGGCGCGCCGTGCTGGGCGGGAAGCTCGTGGCCGTATATGCCGGTAGCCATGAAGGAGAGCTCATTTACTGCCTCGGCCATGGTCAGCCCCTCTGTATAGGGCCAGGGGAGCCAGAACCGTATCTTCTGCTGGCGGTAGACCTTTTTGTCATGTTTTGACCGAAATACAATATAATTTACCTTACCTGAAGGTTCTACCATTTCTATCAGTTTTTTAAGGGGAAAACCTGTCCACGGCACGGCCATGGCCCAGGCCTCCACGCACCTGAAGCGGTACAGCCTCTCCTCAAGACCAAACCTCTTCGTGAGTTTATCCACATCATATACACCGGGCCTCTTTACATCCCCTGATATGGTTATGGACCAGGGGCGGGCCTTGAAACCTTCCACATACTTCCAGACATTTTTTTTGGGTGAAAACTCGTAGTAATTATTGTATCTTGCGGCGATTTTTTCATCGGTAAGGGCGCGGTCAAGGGTAAAGCCGGGGTTCTGTATGGCGGGGTATGTGTGGCCTTTGCGGGGTGTTCCGGCTCTCTCGATAAGTCTGGAGGCAAGGGCAGGGTGTAGCCCGGCAAGAGAAGCGCCTCCGTAGATTAAAAGACCGGCGCCAACCCCGTATGAGACCGTTTTTTTAAGAAACTCCCTCCTCGAAAGATACTCCTCTTCGGGAAGGGCATTTTTAATGGTATCCCATGGTTTTTTTATTTTTATTATCATCCCACCCTCTTCTTAAAGTATAGCCTCTTTTATCTTTTTGGCAAAAAAGAAGAGGGGCAATTTATATGTGGGTAAGGGTGGGGGGAAAATTGTAGCTGAAAAAAAGATGGATTTAGAGCGTGGCGGGCGGAGGTGAGTGCGGCGCTACGAGGCCTCGCGCCTTAGAAATACAATGCCAAGGGGCGGCAGAGACACAGACATTGAAAAGGCGTAGCCATCCATGCGCCGGGCCTCGGCCTTTATAAGACCGCCGTTCACTACGCCGCTACCGCCGTATATCGACTCATCGCTATTTAGGACCTCTCGCCAGAACCCGCCCTCAGGCACGGGTATCCGGTATCCCTCCCTTACTACGGGCGTCATGTTGCAGAGCACAAGCATGGAGCCGCCGCCGCCGTCACGCTGAAAGTACAGTACGCTTCCCTCCCAGTCATGGGCTCCGAGCCAGTTAAAACCCCTCTTGTCAAAGTCCATGGCGTAAAGCGCTGGGCTCTCTCTGTACAAGAGGTTGAGGTCCTTCACCCATCTCTTCATCCCCGCATGGTGTCGATACTCAAGGACGTGCCAGTCAAGGGAGTGGTCGTGGTTCCACTCTCCCACCTGACCGAACTCGGAGCCCATGAAAAGGAGTTTTTTCCCGGGATGGCCGTACATATAACCGATAAGGAGCCTCAGGTTGGCGAACCTCTGCCACTCATCTCCCGGCATCTTGCCTATAAGGGAACCTTTGCCGTGGACAACTTCGTCGTGGGAGAGGGGGAGCATGAAGTTTTCCGAAAAGGCGTACCATATGCTGAAGGTAATATCATTATGATAGTGCTTGCGAAATAGGGGGTCTTCCTTGAAATATTTTAGTGTATCGTGCATCCAGCCCATATTCCACTTCATGCCAAAGCCCAGCCCGCCAAGGTACGTGGGGCTCGATACCGATGGCCAGGCAGTACTCTCTTCGGCTATGGTCTGTATGCCGGGATGACGCCCGTAGGCCTCTTCGTTTAGCCTCTTTAAAAAATTCATGGCCTCGATATTCTCCCGCCCGCCAAACTGGTTGGGTATCCACTCACCCTCTTTTCTTGAGTAATCGAGGTAGAGCATGGAGGCCACGCCGTCAACCCGGAGGCCGTCAATATGGTAGAGGTCGAGCCAGAAGAGGGCGCTACTGATAAGAAAGGAGCGGACCTCGTTACGCCCGTAATTAAATATGAAGCTCTTCCAGTCGGGGTGAAAACCGCGTCTCGGGTCGGCGTGTTCAAAGAGGTGCGTGCCGTCAAAAAAACCCGGCCCATGCTGGTCTGATGGAAAATGAGAGGGCACCCAGTCCATGATTACGGCTATCCCTGCACGGTGAAGCGTGTCTACGAGATACATGAAGTCCTGTGGGGAGCCGTGCCTTGAGGTGGGGGCGAAAAAGCCCGTTGTCTGATAACCCCATGAACCGGAAAAGGGGTGCTCCATAATGGGCATGAACTCCACATGGGTAAAACCCATCTCAAGAACATGGGCCGTCAGCTCACTGGCAAGCTCTCTGTAGGTAAAAAATCGGTTGCCTTCGCCTCGTCTCCAGGAGCCGAGATGAACCTCATAAACAGACTGCGGGGCGTTAAGGCTGTTTTTTTCGTGCCTCGCCTCCATCCACTCACCGTCGCCCCAGGTATATTCAAGCTCCGTCACAACAGAGGCTGTCTTTGGCGGCAACTCGGCGCCAAGGGCAAAGGGGTCCGCCTTGTCTACGGTGTAGCCATTCTCCCGTGAGAGAATATGAAATTTGTAAAGGGCTCCTTTGCCTATACGGGGGATAAAACCCTCCCATACGCCCGACCAGTCGTCCCGAACCCTCAACTGGTGCGATGACCTGTCCCATCCATTAAAGTCTCCAATGACGGATACGGCCTCGGCGTTGGGGGCCCATAGGGCAAAGTGCGTTCCCCACCGGCCGTCGTGCTCCATGAGATGAGCGCCAAGTTTATTGTAAAGGGCAAAATGCGTGCCTTCTTTCAGAAGGTATATGTCGTGGTCTGTTATGACCCCGGTCTTGTAGATGACATTTGAGTCCATATGAGAGTACTCCGGCGTTTTTATGGCGAGGCAGGGCGTCTTTTATACTTTTTAAATCTATCACAATAGCGGCCCGTAAAAAAGTTAATAAGATTTTTTCATGCTTTTCTCCGAAATGGCCCATACAGGCGCGCTTGCACAAATAAAAGAACAGATGCACATATTTTTGTGCATCTGCATAGTAGAGTGTGCGCCCCGTCTTTGAGGCATATTTTATAAAGGAGCGAAAAGGCTAATGCATGTCCAGGGGGTGAGGGGCTTAAGGAACTTTAAAGAGTACCCTCTTAAGAGAGCCCGGGGCGTTATTGGACCTCAAGGATAATCGGGTCGTCCCAGAGCTTGAAGCTCAGGTCGCCACCACCGTGCCTGAAGGTCTTCCTTTTAAGGGTTAGGGCGTTTGTAAACCTTAATTCGGAGGTAGGAAGCGTAAGGGTCCCCGTTGCTCCCTGGTCAGACCACATTATGTAGGTTACGGCGTTCTGGCGCATCACCTTAAAACAGTTTACGCCTGCTCCGATATTGAGAATCTCTATCGTGTCATAGCCGTCAATCTTCTGTGCGAGGAGTTTGTAGGTATAGAAGGCCTGTTTTTTCCTGTTAAACTCATCAATGAGACTGAGAAGTCTATATTTGTCAGGCCAGCCCTTGGCCACGTGAAGCGAACTCCAGAAGGTCTTTTCAATACCTGAAGTAATGGAGAAGAGGTATCTCTTAACCACTTCTCTCGCGTGAATGTCCTCATTATAGTTGTACTGAGGCCCGGCGTTTTCAAGGCTCCAGACAGGCTTCACATACCCGTAAGTCGCCATTGTGCTTTTAAGCCAGTCCATGGCCGGTGTAATAGTGGAAGCCTTAGTTGAGTAAAGATGAATGTCCAGTATATCAAATGAGTTCTGGCCGTAGTTGAGAAGATTGTTGACCTGTTTGAGGGCCTTCTGGTAACTGGAGCTACTCACTAACTGGCTCTGGCTCACCAGGACATTTCCTCCGGTGCCGTTATCTATCTCAAAGTAGCCGCTGGGGTCAAAGCCTTCTCCAACGGCAAAGGCAATGGCTCCTGTAATGGCCCCAGCTATAACAGTGGCGGTAGGGTCGGCTTTTTTAACCTCCTGGTAGCTGATATCAAGGAAGTTGAGATAATTCTGTGTGGTGTCATTCCATTGCCACTGCCACTCGCTCTCTATCTGCCAGTATTTAACTGGGAAGATGAGGCCGGGCATGTCGTTAACGCCGTCACCGTCGTATCTCTCAACAATTGCATTTATGAAGGCCTTCCATGCCGCGATATCACCGGGGAAACCGCTCTTTGCGCTCAAGGGGTTCTGCGGGTCATAGCTGGCCTGGGCAACGAGATTGCCGCCCCACATGTTTATGTCACGTATCGTGGCCACGATTAAACTCACATTTCCTTGTTGCAATTTCATAATGATCTGGTCATTGGCTGTGAAGTCATATGTTCCTTTTTGCGGTTCAATGGAGTCCCAGGTGATAGGGGCGATCCTTATCTGCTGGACACCAAGTCCCTTGACCGAATTGGCGTCACTGCCAACGGCGTGGAGTCCAAAAGGGTAGTTGGCTGCGAAAGAGATAGAAGAAAAAAATAATAGCAAAAGCGTTGTAACAGCCGTCAATATCTTCACGATGAGGTTATCCTTTTATTATGGTCCGGCTTAAGATGAGGTGCTTTTTTTTGGAATCTTAGAGAACATTTCAAAAAAATTGCACTCTTGTTGATGTGAACCCTCAGGACTTGTTGATGATTGCGGGCTGTAAAGATTTTTGATCGGTCTTTAGTGGTCTGTTTAATTAACTTCGGCGGCCCTCCCAGTAAGCCTTATCGTTATGCACGACAATCAACTCCTGCGTAGACCACAGACCCCTTACAAATTATGTCGGCAAGGGGCACGATTGTCCCAAAAATATATTAATCTTTATTGCGGAAAAGAAGATATGCATAAAGTCACATCTTTTGCCGAAGAGCTGTCAAATAAGCTTTTTTATTTTTTTCGTATACCTGGCACGGGTGTTGCATTAAACAAACATAGCGCAGACATGACACTCCAAAAAAAAACAAGTTTCTACTTCAGAGAGGCCACTTAAATAATGCGACTTGAGATGATATCCAATAAAAAGTTTTTTTTGAGGCAAAGAATAAACCATAAGCAATCTTCGCTTTTACAAATAAACGCAGTAGCTCTTTTTTCCTTATATTCGAGGTGTGTCAAAAAACCGACTGGTTTTATTTGACACACCTCTGTTTTTTTCTTCCTGCTCTACAGAGGCGGCATCCCAGGACCGCTAAAAAAATGGAATTAAAAAAAGGAGCTTAATGTGAATTCTAAAGACGGCTTCGAGATGGCTTTTGAACAACATAGATATTTTGGAAACCTTAACATCACATAAAGGAGGATATAAAAATGCGTATCACAGAAATAAAAGTTCTACCCGTAGACGGTGATGAGAAATTAAAAGCCTATGTAACCATCAAACTCGACGACTGCTTTATTGTAAGGGACATGAAGGTGATAAAAGGCACAAACGGTTATTTTGTGGCAATGCCGGCAAAGAAGATGAAAGACGGCACCTATCGCGACCTTGCCCATCCCCTTGATAAACATACGAGACAGATGATAGAAGACGAGGTGATGATAGAGTTCAAAAAGATGGATCACAGCCCTCAAAGCCTCACCTCACATTAAAAAAGTGAGCATGCCCGGTAGGCCAGATATATAGACTAAGTGGCAAGGTTGGAGGGCCGGTGGCAATTTTAGGGGCAGGTGGTATGCGTAGTGGAAAAGGGGATGTGGCAGTGGCAGGTGGCAAGGTGGGGGGGCAGGTGGCAAAGTGAGGGGGCAGGTGGCAGGTGGCAAAGGGCGTAGGTGCGAGAAAGGGCGTAGGGGCAAGAAGGGGCGTAGGGGCAAGGTGAGGGAGCAGGGGGCAAGGTGGGAGAGCAGGTAAGCTGGGGGTGGGGTGGAGGGGCCGTCTGCCTTGGCCTTAATGCCAGTGGGTTTATAGTAGGTATAGACGTCTTTTTGTATCACGGTTTCCGTAAAAAAGCCTACCCGGGCGGTGAGTCTGAGATGCCTCGTAATTAAGAGTCTCGATTCTCATCTCCCGTGTGCCCTCAAGCCCCTGGGGCAGGCCCTTAAAACCACGCTACAATAGGGCCTTCCCGAGCGCTTTGTCAGGGGGAAAAAAGCTTTGCCTTTTTTCCCCTGTAAATCCTCGATATTCTACCAGATAGTATCCTGTCTTGGGCTACCATTTTTTCATCTTTTTTCTTGCTAATGGCAGAAAATTTTCATAAAAGGAGAGCTATGAAGATAGTATTACTGCCCCTTTATCAATACTTTTTCAACCCACTTTTGCGATAGTCCCATCAGGGGCTTTTTTGTGGAGGTTTTTAATAAAAAAGTTGACCATTTGGGAGAAAAAACTATAGAATGACTTATATAAGTCTTTTGAGGTCACCGCCTTATAGGCCAGCTCTGAAATATACTATGCCGGAAGGGCATTGTCCTTCTCTCTGAAGAAACTAATCCGTTGGATTTAATTTGAGGTCTATTGATTGAAGGTAGCGCTTGTACATGACTGGCTTACGGGGATGCGCGGCGGCGAAAGGGTGCTTGAGGCCTTCTGCGAGCTCTATCCCGGGGCCGATCTCTTTACCCTCCTCTTCATCCCCGGCACTACGAGCGCGATAATAGAGGATAGAGAGATAAAAACCTCTTTCATTCAGAGGCTCCCTCTGGTAAAAAAACACTACCGTATGTATCTGCCTCTTTTTCCCATGGCGGTTGAAAGGTTTGATTTTTCGGGCTATGATCTCGTTATCTCGCTCAGCCACTGCGTGGCCAAGGGTGTGATAACGCCTGCACGGACCATGCATATATCATATATCTTTACGCCCATGCGATACATATGGGACAGGTTCAACGATTACTTCGGACCAAAGAGGTGTTCTCCTTTAAGACGAGGGGTCTACACCATGGCGGCCCATTACCTGAGAATATGGGACACTGCTTCGGCCAGCCGCGTTGACCGATTTATATCAATATCCGATTATGTGGGCAGTAGGGTTAAGAGATGCTACGGCAGGGAGTCTTCTGTTATCTATCCGCCCGTGGACTGCGCGAGATTTGCTCCCAAAAAGACTGCCCCAGAGGATTACTACCTGATCCTATCGGCATTTGCTCCCTACAAGAGAGTTGATATCGCTATTAAGGCCTTTAATGAGCTCGGCCTTCGCCTGAAGGTAGTGGGCTCGGGGCAGGACGAAAAGAGGCTCAAGGCCATGGCCGGTCCCACCATAGAATTTTTAGGTCATATCCCCGATAGTGACGTTGCGGAGCTTTACCGAAGCTGTAAGGCATTTGTTTTTCCCGGCGAGGAAGACTTCGGCATCACCCCCCTTGAGGCCATGGCCTCAGGCAGACCCGTTATCTCCTTTGCCAGAGGCGGCGCCCTTGAGACCGTTGTTCCCCTCTTTAAAGAGAAAGGCAGTTCCATTAAAAACACCTCTCCTACAGGAGTGTTTTTTTATGAACAGAAGGCATCCTCCCTTGTAAATGCGGTGCTGGACTTCGAAGAGTTTTATAAGGAATTCAACCCCCTTGACGCCAGGGAACAAGCCGAGAGGTTCTCCCTTGAAGTCTTCAGGGATAATATCAAAAAGACTATTAATGCAGAATATGAAGGTTTTTTGAAAACAAGGAAAAAATGCTCAAAAAACACTCCCAAATTTTTGAAAATATCCTCTTTCTGACAGATATTTTTATCATACTCATTTCCTGGGTTCTCTCCTATTATATCCGCTTCAATGCCGGTATATTTTCTATTGCCAGGGGTATACCCCCATTCCGCTGGTATCTCATCATGCTCATTCCTATTTTGGTAATCTGCGCCCTTGTCTTCAGGGGCTTTGGCATGTATACGCCCAAACGGCTCGGAACTCGCGTAGCCGAGGTCTTCACCATATCCAAGGCCTGTTTCACCATCGCTATTTTTCTTATCGCAATGGCCTTTTTTCTTAGACAATACGAGGTCTCACGACTCGTGCTCATTATCTTTACCTCCATGAACATCATTGCCCTCTCTCTTGAGAGGGCCGTCATAAGGGGCATTTTTAATCATCTCAGAAAAAAAGGCTATAACCTCCGACACGCCCTCATAGTCGGTTGCGACTCCGCGGCAATGGAACTCCTTCACAGGTTTAAAAAACATCCAGAGATAGGTATCAACGTAAAGGGGCTGGTCTGTACGGATAGTAATGACATGCGTAAAGAGATAGATGGGGTACGGGTCGTTGGCTTTTATAATGATATAAGAACTATGATTAAGACTTTTAATGTTGACAAGGTCTTTATCGCCCTCTCGTGGGACAAGCACAAGAAGGTTGTTGATACACTTAAATATATAGGCGATGAGACAGTGGATATAATGGTCGTACCTGATATCTACGAGTTCATAACACTTCGCGGCGGCATTGAGGAGTTTGACGGCCTGCCCATAGTAAACCTCCGGAATACTCCTCTTTTCGGGTGGAACATGGTACTTAAGAGAGGTTTTGACACAAGTCTCTCACTTGCGTTAATTCTCTTGACCTCGCCTCTGTTATTACTGCTTGCCCTGCTCGTAAAGTTTACCTCAAAGGGGCCTGTTTTTTACGCCCAGGAGAGGATGGGAATGGACGGTGCTACCTTTTCCATGCTAAAATTCCGTTCCATGCGCCCTGAAGCAGAAGCCGGGAGCGGGCCTGTCTGGGCCAGCCCTAACGATGAGAGGCGCACGCCCATAGGGAGTTTTCTGAGGAAAACAAGCCTCGATGAACTCCCTCAGCTCTTTAACGTATTGAAGGGTGATATGAGCCTCGTAGGGCCAAGGCCCGAGAGACCCGTCTTTATCCATGAGTTCCGTAAAAGCATACCCCGGTACATGCTTCGCCACAAGGTGAAGGCCGGCATGACAGGCTGGGCCCAGGTGAACGGCTGGAGGGGTGATACGGATATCATAAAAAGAATCGATTATGATATATACTACATAGAACACTGGTCTCTTCTCTTTGACCTCAAGATAGTATGGTTGACACTGTGGAAGGGTTTTGTTAACCATAACGCGTATTAATCATAGATTCTAAATCAATTACCTCTCCTTTATAAAAGATATATGAGTAAGGGGAATCACTCTCGGGAGGCTTTCCAGGCATGAACATTTGTGTAATCGGCACCGGATATGTAGGGCTTGTAACAGGGACGTGTTTCGCGGATTTTGGTGTGCATGTGACCTGCGTTGACAAGGATAAAACAAAGATAGATACGCTTAAGGATGGAAAGCTACCCATATACGAGCCAGGTCTGCAGGAGATGGTTGATAAGAACGTAAACGCAGGAAGGCTCATCTTTACCACTAACCTCGTGGAGGCCATAAAAAATTCCCTTGTTGTCTTCATAGCCGTTGGCACACCTCCAAGAGACGACGGCTCCGCGGACCTGCAGTATATTAAAGAAGTGGCAAGGAACATAGCCGATAACCTTAACGGGTACAAGGTTATAGTCACAAAGAGCACCGTGCCCGTTGGCACGGGAACTATCGTCGAGGATATTATAAAGGAGCGCCAGAGCGGAGGACACAGCTTTGATGTGGTATCAAACCCGGAGTTTCTCCGCGAAGGCTCGGCCGTTGAGGACTTCATGAGGCCCAATCGCGTAGTCATAGGCGCGAGGCACAGTCAGGCCATTGCCATAATGAAAGACCTCTATTCACCGCTCTATATCCTGGAAACTCCCGTGGTTATCACAGACGTAGAGACCGCTGAACTTATAAAATACGCATCCAACGCCTTTCTCGCCACTAAGATATCATTCATAAACGAGATGGCCAATATCTCCGAGAGGTGCGGCGCTGATATTAACATGGTGGCAAAGGGCATGGGGCTTGATAAGAGGATTGGTCCAAAGTTCCTCCATCCCGGGCCCGGTTACGGAGGTTCCTGCTTTCCAAAGGATACGCTTGCCATTACAAACATTGCCAGAGATCACGATTATACATGCGCCATTGTGGAGGCCGTCGTAGAGGTTAACAAGAGACAGCAGGAACTTGCGGTGACAAAGATAAAAACCGCCCTCAATGAAATCAGGGACAAGACCATAGGGGTGCTGGGCATCACCTTTAAGCCCAATACCGATGACATTAGAGATTCGCCCGCGATTTATGTTATTAAGAGGCTAACCGAAGAGGGCGCACATGTGCGCACCTGCGACCCTGCGGGGATGGAAATCGCCCGTGAAGTACTGGATCCCGGAGTCTTATACTTCCATGACGCCTATGAGGCCGCCGCAGATTGCGACGCGCTGGTAATAATGACGGAGTGGAACCAGTTCAGAAAACTCGATCTTCAGCGATTAAAAGAGATACTCAAAAGCCCCTTGATTGTAGATATGAGGAATATATACGACCCCGAAGGCATGAAGGCGCAGGGCTTCCGTTACATCTCCGTGGGCCGGGCTTCGGTGTAGAATTGTATTGACTCAAGCCCCGCAAAGTTGTATATGTGAATAATGTGAGAGAGCTTGTCGGCTACAAAAAAAATGATGGCCGCATATCCCCAAAGGCCCTTGTCTGGATACTTGTCTTGTTCTCTGTGCTTTATTCAGGGTATAAGCTGAGTTACCCCTACTTTTCCTACTACATGATCAGGACAGATGTAAAGGAAGAGGTCAAACTCTCATATATGTATACTGACAAGAGTCTTCGCAAAAGGATAGCAAAGAAGGCTCTGACCTGGAGTATACCTGTAACGGCTGAAGATGTAGTGATTAGCCGGGATTTTGACAGAATAACCATTAGTATGAACTACTCGGAGACGATTACCTTTTTTGGCAGGTATAAAAAGACGCTTGTCTTTAAGATAAGTGAGAGCGGTCCCATAAAAGACCATGTTGGCGTTCTAAGATAAGGAGAGTGGGAGAGGAGAGAAGGGCGGGGTGTAACGTCTCCGCATAGCGAGGTTATCTGCGGGGCAGATAGGAACTCTCCTTTAATTTATTTCTATATGTAAAAACACCCTTTAAATTTAATCCTGAGAGATTAAAAAGGGAAGTATCTTGATGATCTGCATAAACAAATACAGTAGAGCCTCTGCGTCTTAATGACGTTGAGGTTTTTTTATGACATTTTTTTAAACGGGTCAGGGATATGAAGACAGCAATAGTGATGGATGAGGCGCAGATGGAGAGTGCCCTATCGAGGCTTGCATACGAGATAGTGGAGAGCAACAAGGATCTTGACAACCTTGTGCTTCTCGGTATCCCAACAGGGGGAGCACCCCTTGCGCTTCGCCTGAGAGATAGAATAGAGGAGATAAAGGGTATAAGAGTATCAGCCGGGGCGGTTGACGCCACCATGTATAGAGATGATATCGGTATAAAAGAGGATCAGCCCTCCCTTAAAAAAACAATCATTCCCGTATCCATAGACGATAAAGTCGTAATCATCGTCGATGACGTTCTTTTTACGGGCAGGACCATACGGGCCGCCATGAACGCCCTTATGGATTTTGGCCGCCCTCACAGTATACGCCTTGCCGTGCTTATTGACAGAGGCCACCGTGAACTGCCTATAAAGGCCGATTATGTAGGCAAAAACATACCTACCTCAAGGTCCGATGGAGTAAGGGTTTTTTTAAGAGAGATAGATGAGAGTGATAGTGTGTACGTAACGGATGAGCAGAGCTAAAGGCTTTCGCGGGGTATTTGTTCCATGAGACTTGAGAGAAAAGACCTCTTATCCATAAAAGACCTCGGCGCCGGGGAGATAAACCTTATCCTCGATACGGCCTCTTCGTTCAAGGAGGTCTCGGAGAAGGATATAAAAAAGGTGCCTACCCTCAGGGGAAGGACGATTATCAACCTTTTCTATGAGCCATCTACGCGTACGCGCACCTCTTTTGAGATCGCCGCCAAGAGGATGAGTAGTGACGCCATAAATATCTCCGTTGCCACAAGCTCCGTTACAAAGGGCGAGACACTAAGCGATACGGCGCGTAATCTCGAGGCCATGCGCCCCGATTGCATCGTCATGCGACACGCCTCTGCCGGCACGCCAATGATGCTTGCGAGGCACCTCTCCTGCTCGGTGGTAAACGCCGGAGACGGGGCTCATGAACACCCAAGCCAGGCCCTTCTTGACCTCTTTACCGTAAGGGAAAATAAGGGCGCTATTGAGGGACTCAAGGTTGCCATAATAGGCGATATAACACATTCGCGGGTGGCACGCTCTAATATCTACGGTTTTACGAAGCTTGGGGCGAAGGTTACCGTGGCCGGCCCCCGCACCATGCTTCCACCTGGCATCGAGGCCCTTGGCTGCGCCGCTACTACAGACCCCCTTGTCGCCATAAAAGACGCAGATGTGGTAATGATGCTTCGAATTCAATTCGAGAGGCAATCGGGCTCGGCCATACCCTCGGCAAGGGAATATTCCAGGGTCTGGGGGCTTGATATGGAAAAACTCTCCCATGCCAGAGAAGGCGCCATAGTCATGCACCCGGGGCCCATAAACCGAGGCGTGGAGATAACCCCCGAAGTGGCCGATGGGCCAAATTCGCTTATACTGAACCAGGTTACAAACGGCGTTGCCGTAAGGATGGCTATATTCTATCTCCTGCTCGGACCTGTTAGAGAAGACGATTAACCCTTACTTTCTTTTGGAAAAAAGAAAGTAAGATAAAGAAAACCAATTGGGGGATTAACTTCCGCGTTTTTGAATCTGCGTATACGCCCCACGGAGCAGGGCTGATTAAAAGAAAGTAATACAAGAAAACCTTTTGCTTTCTTTTAGAAAAAAGAAAGCCTGGCAAAGAAAACCAATTGGGGGATGAACTTGCAGGTTTCTTAACTTACACAATGTCTCCCACGAGACTTGGCTGATTCAAATTATTGAAGAGTCTGGTTATTAAAGATAAGAGAGCGGATGTGATATGAAAAAAATGGTAATAAGAAGAGGGCGTCTCATTGACCCGGCAAGCGGGCTTGACGGTGAGTTTAACATTTACGTAGCCGATGGGCGTATCGAGTACGTGAAAGATGCCTCTTCTGATGATGCCACCCTTACAGGCGGTGACGGTCCTCTGGTAATAGACGCCTCCGGACTTCTTGTAGTTCCCGGCTTTATAGACATTCACTCGCATTTTCGGGAGCCGGGTTTTGAGTATAAAGAGACCATTACCACGGGCTCACTTGCCGCGGCCGCCGGGGGCTATACGACGGTCCTCTGTATGGCCAATACAGCGCCTGTAAATGATAATCTCTCTGTTACGAGATATATAATCGAAAAGGCCTCCCTTGCGGGCATTGTAAGGGTCCTGCCCATCGGCGCCGTGAGTATGGGCCTTGAGGGCGCGGCCCTTACGGAGATGGCGGAGCTTAAGGACGCCGGGTGTGTGGCCTTCTCTGATGACGGTATAACCCTTGCCGACCCTCTCCTTATGAGAAGGGCCCTGGAGTACGCGTTGCCCCTTGGGCTCCCTATTATTACGCACGCAGAAGAACCATCGCTTACTTGCGGCGGCTCAATGAACGAGGGTGCGAGCTCGACGGCGCTTGGACTTACGGGTATCCCGGCCGCCTCTGAGGACCTTATCGTGGCAAGGGATGTCGCCCTTGCAGAACTTACCGGCGGAAGGCTGCATGTCGCTCATGTGAGCACCGCCGGGGCCATGGAGCTTATACGAAATGCCCGTAAAAAGGGGATTAACGTAACAGCCGAGGTGACGCCTCATCACCTTGTATTTACTGATGAGGCCCTTTCGGGTTATGATACCAACTTCAAGATGAGTCCGCCGCTACGCTCCGCCCGGGACGTTGACGCGCTAAGAGAGGGGCTAAAAGACGGGACCATAGATTGCGTGGCAACGGACCACGCCCCGCACTCTACAATAGAAAAAGACATTGAGTGGAATAAGGCGGCAAACGGGGTCATCGGCCTTGAGACGGCCTTCAGCTCCCTCTATGGCCTTGTCTCTGAAGGGGTATTTACCCTTAACGAGGTTGTCTCTTTTCTTACGGAAAAACCGGCCCGTGTTATGGGGCTTGAGGCCGGGTGCCTTGGCGTTGGGGCTCCGGCGGATATTGCGATTATAGACCTTGATAAGACGTGGACCGTATCGACTGAAAATATAAAGTCCCGCTCAAAAAACAGCCCCTTTATTGGCAGAAAAATGCGGGGCCGTATCGAAAAAACTATTGTTGGAGGCAGGATAATATACAATCTCTAAGTGGAAACTCGAAAATTATATCTAATGTAAGTTGTATGTATTTTGTCCGAACTACTCGTTTTAATTGTTTTAATTATTAGAGGAGTTTTTTTTGAATAAGGCTATTTTAGCGCTCTCTGATGGCACTGTTTTCGAGGGCCTTTCTTTCGGGGCCAGAGGCACGGCCACAGGAGAGGTCTGTTTTAATACCGCCATGTCGGGTTATCAGGAGGTCCTTACAGACCCCTCGTACTGCGGGCATATCGTAACCATGACCTATCCTCATCAGGGTAATTACGGCATAAATGACCTTGATATCGAGTCGTCGAGGCCATGGGTGGAGGGTTTTATCGTGCGCGAGCCTAATATCGCCCCCAGCAGTTGGCGTAGCGAGGAGCCCCTTGGCCTTTATATGGAGCGCCACGGCATCGTAGGCATCTCTGGCATAGACACGCGCGCCCTGACGCGCATTATAAGGGAAAGCGGGGCCATGATGAGTCTTATATCCACCGATGAATCGGCAGAGGCCCTTGTGGAGATGGCAGGAAAGGCCGCCGGATTAGCGGGAAGGGACCTTGTAAAAAGCGTCTCGGCAAAAGAGGCCTATTCGTGGCACGAGGGACTATGGTCCATGGCTGACCCCTTTAATACCAAAATCATCCCGCCTGTTAACTCCAAATACAAGGTCGTGGCCTATGATTTTGGTATAAAGAGAAATATCTTAAGGCTTCTCCATGACGCTGGCTGTGCTGTCACCGTTGTCCCCGCCAATACCCCGGCAAAAGAGGTCCTTGCCATGGAACCGGATGGAATATTTCTATCAAACGGCCCCGGCGACCCGTCTGCCGTGGGTTATGCCATTACAGCGCTGAGAGAGCTTATAGATAGTAATATCCCTATTTTTGGGATATGCCTTGGTCACCAGATACTTGCTCTTGCCCTGGGGGCTAAAACCTTTAAGTTGAAGTTCGGTCACAGGGGCGTCAACCAGCCCGTAAAAGACCTCTTAACGGGAAAGGTAGAGATAACCTCTCAGAATCACGGTTTTGCCGTAGAACTTGACTCTCTAAAAGGAGCCGTGGAGCTAACGCATATTAACCTTAACGACAATACCGTAGAGGGGATAAGGCTTGGGGAAAGGCCTGTATTTTCCGTGCAGTATCACCCCGAGGCAAGCCCCGGCCCCCATGACTCAAGGTATCTCTTCAAGAGATTTACAGACGCCATGGATAAGAATGTCTGATAAGCATCTGCTGTCCCATATTAGTTTTTTTGACATTTTTGCGGAAGTAGGTTTGGCGCTAAGTGTAGCTTAATGAAAATAAACTCTATCCCATATTGGTTTTCTTTGTCTTACTTTCTTTTTTCCAAAAGAAAGTAAGGGAGGTTTAATCTTGCCGAGACGCAGTGATATAAAAAAGATACTCATCATAGGCTCTGGTCCCATTGTCATAGGACAGGGGTGCGAGTTTGATTACTCGGGCACACAGGCATGCAAGGCCCTTCGTGAGGACGGCTTCGAGGTGGTCCTTGTGAACTCCAATCCCGCCACCATCATGACGGACCCCGAGACGGCTTCCCGTATTTATATCGAGCCCATTACAGCCCCTATCGTGGCGAAGATAATCGAGCGCGAGCGCCCCTCTGCCATACTGCCCACAATGGGCGGTCAGACGGCCTTGAACGTTGCCGTACAGTTGTCCGAGAGTGGTGTTCTGGAAAAATACGGCGTGGAGATGATAGGGGCAAGGCTCCCGGCCATAAAAAAGGCCGAGGATAGGGAACTCTTCAAGGCCGCCATGCTGAAAATCGGCCTTGATGTGCCCGTGAGTTATGATGTTAAAGACATTGAGAGGGCGCGTGTAGTAATAGAAGGCATGGATTTTCCCGTCATCCTGCGTCCATCATTTACCCTTGGAGGCACGGGCGGCGGCATTGCTTACAATATGGAAGAGTTTCTCTCCATGATAGCATATGGCCTTGACGCGAGCCCCGTAAGTGAGGTCCTTATTGAGGAATCCGTAATAGGCTGGAAGGAGTTCGAGCTTGAGGTTATGCGCGATACCGCAGACAATGTGGTAATTATCTGTTCCATAGAAAACCTCGACCCCATGGGCGTTCATACAGGCGACTCCATTACCGTGGCCCCGGCGCAGACCCTTACGGACAAGGAATTTCAGATAATGCGCGACGCCGCCCTGGCTATCATAAGGGAGATAGGCGTTGACACAGGCGGGAGTAATATCCAGTTTTCCCTGAACCCGAAAAATGGGCGTATGTGTGTAATCGAGATGAACCCCCGGGTCTCTCGAAGTTCTGCCCTTGCCAGTAAGGCCACGGGCTTTCCCATCGCAAAGATCGCCGCGCTCCTTGCCGTTGGTTACACACTTGACGAGATACCAAATGATATTACCAAAAAGACTCCCGCCTCATTTGAGCCTGCCATAGATTACGTTGTCGTAAAGGTTCCCCGTTTTGCCTTTGAAAAGTTTCCCGACGCAGACCCCACACTGACCATACAGATGAAGTCCGTGGGCGAGGCCATGGCCATTGGACGGTGCTTTAAAGAGGCCCTTAATAAGTCCGTCCGTTCCATTGAGACAGGTTCTTACGGATTTGAGTGGAAGATTCAAAAAGACCGTGAGACGCCCTTTTTCACTCCCTCCGAGACAGAGCTTAAGCGCATAAAGTCAAGGCTCAACTCCCCGACGCCGGGCAGGCCGTGGTACATATGCGAGGCCCTTCGGGCAGGTCTATCCGTGGAAGATATATATGCCATGACGGCCATAGACCCATGGTTTTTGCGTGAATTTGAGGATATAGTCGGCCTTGAGGCAGAGCTCTACGAGGCCGCAGGGACCGCTCCCGGGAAAGAGCTGCTCATGCGGGCGAAGCAGTGGGGTTTTTCTTTTAAGTACCTCTCGAATATCTTTAAAATTCCAGAGCTCGAGCTCATTAAGAGGGCAAGGTCAGAGGGCATCAGCCCGGTATACAAGACAGTTGATACCTGCGCGGCGGAGTTTGAGGCCTTTACGCCATACCTATACTCCGCCTATGAGAGGCCCTTTTATAACCTTCTTAGGGGAGGCGTTACAGGGTCCGAGTCCGAGGCCCCTCCAACGGAAAGAAAAAAGGTTATCATCCTCGGTAACGGCCCTAACCGCATCGGACAGGGCATTGAGTTTGATTACTGCTGTGTGCAGGCCTCGCTTGCCCTGAAGAACGAGGGTTATGAGTCCATAATGATAAACTGCAACCCCGAGACCGTCTCCACTGATTACGATACCTCGGACCGGCTGTACTTCGAGCCCCTTACCTTTGAGGACGTCCTTGCCATAGTGGAGCGGGAAAGGCCCCTTGGTATAATTGTACAGCTTGGCGGCCAGACTCCGCTACGGCTCTCAGTGCCCCTTGAAAAGGCCGGCGTACGGGTGCTTGGCACTTCAAGCGACTCCATTGACGAGGCCGAGGACAGAGAGCGTTTCGAGGCCCTTCTTGAGGGCCTGAGGCTAAAGCGTCCCGATAACGGCCTTGCCCGCTCAGAGAAAGAGGCCATCACCATCGCCGCGGGTATCGGGTACCCCGTCATGGTGCGCCCCTCGTATGTCCTTGGCGGGAGGGCCATGGAGACGGTATACTCCGAGGAGATGCTTACCGAGTATATGGCCCGCGCGGTAGAGGCATCTCCAGAGCATCCCGTGCTAATAGACAGTTTTATCAGCGGAGCCATAGAGGTGGACGTAGACTGCGTATGTGATGGAACATCCGTAGTTATCGGCGCGGTCATGGAGCATATCGAAGAGGCGGGGGTCCATTCCGGGGATTCGGCCTGCGCCATTCCTCCCTATTCACTGGACCCCGTGGTCGAGGCCGAGATAAGACGCGAGACAATTTTACTGGCAAAGGCCCTTAAAGTGGTGGGGCTGATGAACGTGCAGTACGCCGTCAGGGGAGACGAGGTCTTTGTTATCGAGGTCAACCCGCGTGCCTCACGGACCATACCCTTTGTAAGTAAAACCATAGGCGTGCCCCTTGCACGTCTCGCTACATCCATCATGGTGGGCAGGACTTTACCTGAGCTTGGCTTTACCGAGGAGGTGCATCCCGCCTATACGACGGTGAAGGAGGCTGTCTTTCCCTTTATAAAATTTCCCGGTGTTGATACCATACTCGGCCCGGAGATGAAGTCCACTGGAGAGGTCATGGGGCTTGGCGCGGACTTTGGAAGCGCCTTTGTAAAGGCGCAGTTCGCCGCGGGCAATAATATTGTCCTTGAAGGTCTTGTCTTCATAAGCGTAAAGGATGAAGATAAAGAGGCCATACTGCCCCTTGCCCACGAACTTCTGGGTTTTGGTTTCGAGATAGTCGCCACCTCGGGGACGGCCGATTTTTTAAACAAAAACAACGTAAAGTCCTCGCATGTATGCAAGGTGGCCGAGGGAAGGCCCAATATAGTTGACAGGATAAAGAGCAGAGAGGTGGATATGGTCTTTAATACGACCTTTGGAGCCGATAGCGTGAGGGATTCATATTCCATCAGAAGGACTACCCTTGATCTCGGCATACCTTACTTTACCACCGTTGCCGCGGCAAAGGCCGCGGTGCTCGCCATAAAGGCCCTCCGTAATTCCAGTCTTGAAGTAAAGAGTCTTCAGGAGTATCATGAGCAGATAGGTCTCTCTTCGCAGGGGCTTTCTTGATTTATATGAGTTACATTTGAGAAGGGTCTTCTCTTGAAGACTTTTTTTTTAAGGGTTTCATATGAAAAAGATAATACGATCCCTTGGCATAGTCTTCGGCGATATCGGGACAAGCCCCATATATACCCTTACCGTTGTCTTTCTCTTCGCCAAACCCACGGAGACCAATGTCGTAGGCGTTCTCTCTCTTATCGTCTGGACACTTGTTACCCTTGTCACCGTGGAGTACGCCTGGCTTGCCACTACGCTCAGCAAGCGCGGCGAGGGCGGCGCGGCCGTTCTACGTGAGATACTCTCGCCATACCTCAAATCAGGCCGTCAGCTCGGCCTCGTATCAATACTCACCTTCGTAGGCATATCCCTTCTTGTGGGAGACGGCGTTATAACGCCTGCCATCAGTATCCTCAGCGCCGTTGAGGGCTCTTTGCTCATACCTGCATTCTCACATACAAGTCAGGACGTCCTCGTAATCGTGGCCTGCGCCATAGCCATCATCCTATTTTCCATTCAGAGCAAGGGTACCGAAAGGGTGGCCGGTGCCTTTGGCCCCATCATGCTCATTTGGTTCAGCGCCCTTGCCATCTCGGGCCTTATCTCCATAGTTACCTTCCCCTCGATTTTAAGGGCCGTCAACCCCCTCTACGGCATCGGTTTTCTCATGCATCATGGCATAGCCGGTTTTTTCATCCTCTCGGAGGTCATACTCTGCGCCACGGGCGGAGAGGCCATGTACGCGGACATGGGACATCTGGGGAGAATGCCCATCGTAAAGGCATGGAACTTTGTCTTTGTGGCCCTTCTCCTTAATTATTTCGGGCAGGGCGCCTTTCTTATCACCCATCCGGGGACAAAAAACGTCCTCTACTCCATGATATTTTCCGAGGCGAGTTATCTCTATATACCATTTCTGCTCCTCAGCATAGCGGCGACCATTATCGCCTCGCAGGCCATGATTAGCGGACTATTTTCCATTGTCTATCAGGCCATAACCACGCGCATACTCCCCATGTTCAAGGTCTCATACACCTCTGCCTCAATGATGAGCCAGATATACATCGGTTTTGTCAACTGGTTCCTCCTCATCTTTGTCCTCATCATAATGAATCACTTCAGGGAGTCGTCGCACCTTGCCGCGGCCTATGGACTTGCCGTCACAGGGTCCATGTCCATAACAGGGTTGATTATGTGCTGGATATTCCTTAAGAGAAAACGGCACCTGAAGATGGCCGCGGCGGCCCTGGTTACAGTTCTTGACCTCATCTACTTTGCCTCCAATACCTTCAAGATCCCTCACGGCGGCTACTGGTCTATCCTTATCGCCATGATCCCTCTGGGTATTATCCTTATATACACGGAGGGTCAGAAAAAACTCTACCGCTCCATGCGGCCCTTAAAGCTTGAGACCTTTCTCTTAAGCTACGCTCAGCTCTATGCAAAGCTCCCGAAGATAAAGGGCTCGGGTCTTTATTTCGCCAAGGACGAGAAGTTCATCGCCCCTTATATCGTCCACACCATGTTTAAGAACAATATCATCTACGAGGATAATATCATCGTCTCAATACTTCGTCTTGACGAGCCCTTTGGGCTGAATTATTTTTTCAAGGACGATCTTTCAAAAGGGCTCCGCGTATTTGAGATACGTATCGGATATATGGAGGTCCCCGATGTGGCCGGTATCTTGAAAACAGCGGGCATAAAGGCAAAGGTCATATTTTACGGCCATGATGAGATTACATCCAACAATATCATCTGGAAGATTTTTTCTATTATAAAGAAGATAACCCCCACATATATGCAGTTCTATAAACTCCCACATAATAAACTTCACGGCGTAATAACAAGAGTTGAGATGTAGGGTAGGGTTTTACTCCCCTCGTAAGTCTTCATTATGGCAATCAACATACAAAAGTTATGGGGTATTATTGGGGCCATTAAAAAACCCCTTGAGTTTGCCGCGCGCGGCGGCTTCGCGCGCATGGGTACGCTTAAGGGCCTTGAGCCCCTTGTATCTTCTCTTGTTGATAAGGCCTTTGACATGGAGCCTGAAGGTGAGCTTGCAAGTGGATTTTGTGCCATTAAAAAAGCCTTCCATGGCTTTGAGGGCCTTTCAGTTGAGGAAAAAAAGAGTGCCATTAAAAAGGGCCTTGAGTTGACGGGCCCTTCAATGGAGGCACTTATAACCCGTGAGGCCGTCTTAAATATAAAAAAACTCTCCATGCCTTTAGGGGAGATAAAGGGCATAGGGCCGCGGGCCCTGGAAAAACTTTCTAAAAAGGGGCTAGATACTGTCCTGGATATGTTATATTTTTTGCCCATCAGGTACGAAGACCGCAGGACTTTGCGGAAGATAAAGGAGCTTTCGTCCGGTGAGTCCTCTCAGATATACGCTACCGTGGCCGTGGCCGGAGAGACGCGGTACGGCAGAAAAAAGGTCTTTGAGGTGGTAGTAGACGACGGCTCGGCCCTCTTGCATCTAAAATGGTTTCATTATAAGGCCGCGTACATGAAGCGTTTTACTCCCGGCCAAAAACTCCTTATACATGGAGTTGTCTCAAGGTTCGGCCACGTCCTTCAGATGCTACACCCCGATGTAAAGCTTAAGGGCGATGATGACGATGGGGAAAAACTTCGCCCAGAGGGCATAGTGGCCCTCTATTCAGAGATAGAGGGCCTTCACCAGAAGACCATGAGGAAGATAATAGGTGCTGTGGTTGGTGAATACGCTCCCATGGCTCCAGGTGGCCTGCCGCCTCATGTACTCACAAAGCTTGGGTTATTAGACCTACCCTCGGCGCTTAGAGAGGCCCATTTCCCAACCAAAATGCCTGTTGGTGACGGGAGCGGCAGAGGCGGCCTTGCCATGAGAGACCTGGCATTTGATGAACTCTTTCTTCTTGAGACGGCCCTTCTTTTAAAGCGCGGGAAGCTCAAAAAACACAAAGGGCTACGCTCCTACGGCGGGGCCACGGTAAAGGGAGACCTTGAGAGCAGGCTCCGTGAGAAGTTACCCTTCAGGCTCACTAATGCACAGGAGAGGGTCCTCACTGAGATTAAAAAAGATATGGCCAATACCGCGCCTATGAACAGGCTTCTTGAGGGGGATGTGGGCTCAGGCAAGACCATCGTATCCCTTATCTCGGCCCTCCTCGCCGTTGGCTCGGGGCTTCAAGCGGCCATCATGGCCCCCACAAGCGTCCTTGCCGGACAGCATTATGAGACTATAAGAAAATACACGGCAGATCTTGGTCTCAAGACATGCCTTTTAACAGGCGGCCTTGCAGGAGTAAAGAGACAAGTACGCCTTGATGAGATAAGAGAAGGGGCCGTGGACATTATCGTAGGCACACATGCCCTAATACAAAAAGACGTTCACTACAGGGCCCTCGGGCTTGTAGTCGTCGATGAGCAACACCGCTTCGGCGTACTTCAGAGGGCAGAGCTTAAGAGAAAAGCTTTACTCCCGCTTGAGGCCGAAGAGGGTAGAGAAGAGGCCTCCCCCGATGTGCTCATAATGACGGCCACGCCCATACCGAGGACTCTATCGATGACGGTATTCGGCGACCTTGAGGTCTCAGTTATTGACGAACTTCCTCCCGGCAGATCTCCCGTCAAAACCCGTCTTGTAACTGAGAAGGGAAGGGCGAAGAGTTACGAGCTTATAGCCCGTGAGGTTAGAAGCGGGGCGCAGGCCTATATCGTATATCCCCTTGTTGAGGAGTCAGAGGAGCTTGACCTCAGAGACGCGACAAAAGAAAAAATACGCCTTGAAAAAGAGGTCTTTTCGGATTTTCGGGTGGCGCTTATTCACGGCAGGATGAAGGCCGATGATAAAGAGACGGTTATGCGGGCCTTTAAGGACGGCCACGTTGATATCCTCGTATCTACTACCGTAATAGAGGTGGGCCTTGATGTGCCCTCTGCCACGGTAATGTGCGTCGAGCACGCGGAAAGGTTTGGCCTTGCGCAGTTACATCAGCTCCGGGGCAGGGTGGGCAGGGGAAAAAGGGCCTCCTATTGCCTGCTCATGACTGATCACTATCTTTCAAATGAGTCTTTCAGGAGGCTTAAGGTTATGGAGGAGACAACGGACGGCTTCCGTATAGCCGAAGAGGACCTTAAGATACGGGGCCCCGGCGATTACCTGGGGCAGAGGCAATCAGGGCTGGCGGACTTCAGGTTTGCCTGGGCCCTTATGGACGTGGGTCTGGTAAAGGCCGCAAGGGACGAGGCAAGGGCCCTTATCGAGGCCAACCCTGCCTTGAATACGGGACCCGGCCCATGGATAAGAGAGGCCCTTATGGCGAGATGGAGCAGTAAATTGGAACTCGCAGGAGTTGGTTAGGGGCTTAGGGCTTAAAAAAAATAAAATGGGTTTTAATACGACCCTTAATAAGGTATAGTAGCAACCCTACAAAAAATCAAAGAGAGGAATGTAGATGTCATGGCAGATATAAAACCATTTCAGGCTGTACTGTATAACGAGAAAAAGACCGGGGACTTAACGGCCGTAATGGCTCCGCCTTATGACGTAATCTCACCTGCCTTTCTTGAGGAGCTTCTCGCCCGTCACCCCAATAACGTAGTGAGGCTTATCCTCGGTGAGGGTAATGAGAGCGATAGCCCTGGCTCGGACAGGTACTCACGCTCGGCAGAGGACCTTAAAGACTGGCTTGCCGACGGTACCCTGGTAAGAGACGAGGCCCCGGCCATATACTATTACATTCAGCGCTATACACAGCTTGACGGCAGTACCTCGGAGCGCAAGGGCTTTATGGCGCTATCGAGGATAGAGGACTTTGGTGAGGGGAAGATTCACGCCCACGAGAGGACCCTCTCGGGACCAAAGGCCGACCGCCTGAGGCTCCTCGATGCCTGCAAGGCCAACTTCAGCTGTATCTTCACCCTTTACTCTGACGCGGAGCTTACCGTTAATAAGCTCCTTATGAGCTACATCAAGGGTAAGGACCCGGATATTGATGTCCTTGACGATGAGGGCGTTGAGAATATTGTATACAAGATTATTGACCCTTCTCTCATAGATACCATTACGGCCGTGATGAAGGATAAGGCCCTCTTCATAGCCGATGGGCACCATCGCTACGAGACGTCCATTAACTACAGAAACATGATGAGGAAGCGTAATCCCAATGCCACGGGAGACCAGCCCTATGATTATGTTATGATGTACTTTTCCAACATGGATGACGAGGGCATGACCGTCTGGCCAACGCACAGGGTTATCCACAACCTGCCTGGATTCAACTCCGCCGAGTTTGTTGAACAACTAAAAAAATACTTCAGAATTGATACGTTAGGCTATACAGATGATACAAAGGATGAGGTTCACGGGGCCCTTGTAGCCTTTATGGAGGATAAAGGCAGAGATGCCAATTGCTTTGGCATGCATCTTAAGGGCGAGAACGTCTGCTATCTCCTTACAACGCTGCCGGAGTTGAATCTTGATGATATCTTTGATGATGATCTCCCCGAAGTGTACAGAAACCTCGATGTAACGGTCCTCCATGAGCTCATCCTCTCGAAAATACTTGGAATCTCCCGCGGAGCTCAGGAGAGGCAGGAGAACATCATATATGTGAAAAACTACCGAGACGCCTTTGCCTCAATGGACGACCCTGCCAACGAGATAGTCTTTCTCCTCAACCCCACAAAGGTAGGGGATGTAAAGGCCGTTGCCGAGGCGGGTTGCAAGATGCCGCAAAAATCAACTTACTTTTACCCGAAACTCCTCACAGGGCTTGTAATCAACATCCACGGAGATACCCCGGGGAGCTGATTCGTTATCTGAAAGGATAAATTGAAATGGCTATGTTCTTCTTTAATAGTATGGTGGCAACTATCCAAGTGAAGGCAATACCCTTGTGGGTAGTTTTAAGAGTCACGGTATGAAGACCATCTATAATTTGATTGCTGACTCAGAAACAAAAGTTTGGTTGAAGACTTTTGGTATTTAAAAGATGAGATCCTTGAAAAATATTATGATAAATGCAATTGAAGCACCATGTCATTAAACTGGGGTTCTCTTGCGGACTGGGTCTCTGGACTTGGTTCTTTAGCCGCAGTAGTAACGGCACTGTATCTATCTAAAAATGCCCAAAGAATCAAACTAACTGGGTATTGCGGTATCCGGCTTATCGTCGGGACAGGTGGCCCTATGCAAGAGCTCTTTTATGTCTCGATAACCAATGTAGGCCGTAGAACCGCAGTTATTAACAATATTGGCTTGAGAGTTGGCCTTTTTAAGAAGCGTTATGCCATTATTACAGTTGTTAAAGATAAGTATTCCGATGGTGTTCCTATATCACTAGCTGATGGGCAAGTCGCAAACTGGTCTATCCCCCTAGATGTGGACAAAAAATGGATTAATGAATTAGTTTCTGATGGATGTGTGGCGTCGCAATCTGACGCTAAATCTTTACGAGTCACCGTTCATACTACTCATGGAGCAGTGAAAATCATCAAGCCTGAGCCAAAACTTGTTGAAGAAATCATTCGAGCGGTCAAACTTAAGCACAAGTAATAACACGTCTTATATTGAGCTATCCATACGAATGAAAAAGATAGGGCCCTATACCTTCGAACCCGCCGGGCTTGATGCCATAACAACGGATACCCTTCTACTTGCTGATTTTATTCCCCCGCTCGCCCCATCTGACTCAGTCCTTGATATAGGCACCGGTTCAGGGGCCTTGCCCCTTTTACTTGCAAGCCGCCATAAAGAATGTCAAATAACAGGCGTTGAGATTCAAAAAGAACGCGCAGGCGCGGCGATGCGGGCCGTTATCTCCAACGGCCTAAGAGAGAGGATATCAATACTGAATAAGGATTATAGATCCCTTGGTGGGGTTTTTCCCTGCGGGGCCTTTACTCATATCATTGCAAACCCCCCCTTTATAAAGGCCGGAGCAGGACGGGTAAGCCCATTTAAGGGGCGCCGCGTGGCGAGGAGCGAGGTCTACGGCGAAGTTGCGGACCTTGTACGTGCGGCGGCCTATCTTATGAGTGATTCGGGGCGGTTTTTTCTTATCTTCACGGCAGTAAGGTTTAAGGAGCTTCTCCGGGAGTTAAGAGATAACGCTCTTAGCCCACTGAGGCTGAGGTTTATTCATACAAAAAAAGGGGCCCCTGCCTCGCGTGTTCTTGTTGAGGCGGCTAAAGACTCAGATGGCAGGAAGAGGGCCCCGATGGTAGAGGCTCCCATTGTTCTTGGCGGGAAAAAGTGAGGAGGGGGGTGATCTTCACTTAAAAGGGTGATTTTTTCATAACCCTTTTAATGATATTTTTAAGATAATCATCGCTTATATTAGAGGTTGCCTCTTCGATAAAGGCGCTCGTAAGTTTTCCCTTTGAAGGGGGCTCTTTCGGGGGGGTTGGTTTTACCTCTTCGGCGGCGATTATACCGGGTTTAAAGAATATTTCTCCAATGGTCCCCGGGCCCAGGGCCTTGTTTATCTTTTCAATGATAAGGCTTTTTTGATAGTTAAGCTCCGTCATCCAGGCAGATGATGTGACGGCGCAGTACAGGGTGTTTTTAATGAGCTTTGTGGGCCGGGCCCTGGCGGCGATGGCTTTTCCTACAAGACCGGGCCAATCACGCTTTAAGGTGAATTCATTGAGGCGTGGGCCGATGGCGATATTAGGTATTGCCCCGGCCATGACGGAGCTTGCCTGAAAGGGTTTTTGCGCCCTGCCTCTGCGGGTCCCAAAAGTCCTGCGGTGGTGCTTAGCGCTCTTCATGACGGCATCTGAACTTGTCAAGCCTCGCCCCAACGACCTGCCCCGCTATGGAGGCGGCGAGTACTATGGGCACTATCTTCATGCTAAACCCCGCGAGAAGCCTGAATACGATGACAAAGGGTATGGGTAGGTGTATATAAAGAAACCAATAGAAGGAGAACTTCTTTTGCTTACTTCTCAGCCAGCCGAACGGCAGGTTCAGGACAAAGGCAAAGAGGGTGAGGAGTATGAGCATAAGGACGGAATAGATATTGTTCATATCTTATAACATAACAGGAAAAACTCGGGGCTGTCAACGGGCAAGAGAGCGGGCCGGGGCTACGGGGCGGGCGAAGGTTGGTATTATTTTATTTTTGCACACAAACACCTTGACATTACTCCACTTTCTTTTATATGATACCATATTAAATAAGTATTAATATTAACTTAATTCACTAAATAATATGCTTGAATCCCTATCAGATAAATTCACCAAGGTTCTTCGCAACGTAAGGGGCGAGGGTACCCTTAGCGAAGCCAATATCAACGAGACCCTTAAAGACGTGCGTCTTGCCCTTCTTGAGGCAGATGTAAACTTCAAGGTCGTTAAGGATTTTGTCGCCTCAATACGCGAGAAGGCCCTTGGCAAGGATGTCCTTGAGAGTCTTACGCCGGGTCAGCAGTTCACACAGGTTGTCCATGAGGAGCTTACGGCCATACTCGGCGGAGAAGACTCCGCACTTGAGCTTCTTGGCAAGCCCGCCGTAATCATGCTCTGCGGTCTGCAGGGCTCAGGTAAGACCACAACAGCGGCAAAGCTTGCCTATGCCCTTAAAAAACAGGGCAGGACACCTTACCTCGTACCGGCGGACCTATTTCGTCTTGCCGCCGTAGATCAGCTTAAAACCCTTGCCTCGGGCATCAGGGTCGACTGCTTTGATAGTTCCGGCTACAGCACCCCGGCGGATGTATGCAGGGAGGCCCTTCGCATAGCAGGGCTTAAGGGCTACAATACCCTTATCGTAGATACGGCGGGAAGGCTTCATATTGACGAAGCCCTCATGGGTGAGCTCAAGGGGTTAAAAGAGATACTGACTCCGGCGGAGATACTCTTTGTCGCCGATTCCATGACAGGCCAAGACGCAGTAAATACGGCCACGGGCTTTGACGGAATCCTTGATGTAACGGGCGTTATTCTTACAAAATTCGATGGTGACGCAAGGGGCGGCGCGGCCCTCTCCATGCGTATGATTACAGGCAAGCCTATTAAATACATAGGCACGGGCGAGAAGGTTGAGTGCCTTGAGGTCTTTCATCCATCACGTGTTGCCGGAAGGATACTCGACCTTGGCGACGTACTCACCCTCGTGGAAAAAGCGCAGTCCACGATGGATGAGAAAAAAGCCATTGAGATCAATGAAAAGATAAAAAAAGACGCTTTTACACTTGATGACTTCAAGGACCAGCTGAAACGAATCAAGAAGATGGGCTCAGTGGAAAACATACTGGGCATGATACCCGGCTTCGGGGCCCTGAAAAAGGCCAGAAATCTCAGTTTTGATGAGGCCGAGTTTACGAGGATTGAGGCCATAATCAACTCCATGACAAAAGAAGAAAGGCGTAATCCGGCGTGCCTTAATTCTTCCCGGAGAAAACGTATCTCAAAGGGGAGCGGTACAAGGGTTCAGGATATAAATAAGTTCATGAAGCAGTACCAGCAGATGCGTAAGATGATGAAAAAAGTCAAAAAGTCCGGAGCGGCCGGACTTAAGGGAATGTTCCAGAACATGGGTATGTAGTTTTCATTTTTGAGGAGGTAGGTTTTTAAATGTCCGTAAAGATCAGGCTTACAAGACATGGTTCAAAGAAACAACCATATTACAGGGTAGTTGTAGCCGCATCAAAATCACCGAGGGACGGTAAATTTATCGAGATATTGGGCCATTACAACCCCAATACAGAACCGGCCGCCATTGACTTTGAAGCCGATAGGCTTCGTTACTGGCTGGGAAACGGTGCGACTCCCACAACAACGGTAAAGCAGTTAATTAAAAAATCCGGTGTCCTTGACGAAAAAGCCGCTTAAAGGTTTTTTTACACTTTCACATGGGGTTCCCAGGCCGCGGGTTTTATTGTGACGAGGTGAGTGGACCCGGGGAATTTTAATGGGGCCGGCTTTCCATGGGGAGTGTACATTATAAGAGAGTTGCCTTTTCTACCCCTCTTGCTTCTTGGGGTATTACAATGAAGAGGGCGTTCAGGGTAATCATGTTGCCTGGCAGATAACGGGTCTGGTTTTTTTCTCATTCGCTGGGGGGTAAGTGGTTATGAAGGCACTTGTAGAGCAGATGGCAAAGGCGCTTGTTGATAACCCCGACGAGGTTCGCGTCGCCGAGGTAGAGGGCGAGAGGACCTGTGTCCTAGAGCTTTCCGTGGCAAAAGAAGACCTTGGTAAGGTCATAGGAAAGCAGGGGCGAACCGCCAAGGCCATGAGAACTATCCTCACCGCCGCCTCGACAAAGCTCCACAAACGTTGCATGCTTGAGATAATTGAATAACAAGAATGCCGAAAAAATGGTCCCCATAGGACGTTTTGGGGCCCCTCACGGGGTAAGGGGTGAGATAAAGTTCAAACCCTATGACGGCATCGAAGAATTTATCTGGGACGAAGTCTTTGTAATTACCGTTAAGGGGCTGAGGACCCTTGTTGTAAAAAAGTATAGAAGGCAGATGGATTTTTTTCTCCTCACCCTTCAAGGCGTAACCCAACGCGAAGAGGCCGCTCTCTTAACGGGAGCCGAGGTCTCTGTCCCGGAGGTAAAGTTACCGGAACCGTCGGAGGGAGAGTATTATTATAAAGACCTCGTTGGACTTGCCGTTCGCACAGATGACGGACGTGACCTTGGCAAGATAAGCAGGGTCTTTTCCGCGGGAGGCGGAAACGACGTCTTCGAGATAAATGGCCCCCTTGGAGAGGTCCTTGTCCCCGTAATAGAGGAGACGATAAAAGAGGTGAACATGAAGGAAAAAGTAGTAGTGGTTCATCTCCTTGAAGGCTTGCTCGGTGAAGAATAATCTCTTATGAGATTTGATATTATAAGCATTTTCCCTGATTTTTTCCCCTTGCCCCTTAGCTACGGCGTTACAGGCAGGGCCGCCAAAAGGGGTCTTGTGGAAATCAGGGCACATGACCTTCGGGACTATACAGAGGACGCCCACCGAACCATTGACGACGCCCCTTATGGCGGCGGATGCGGTATGGTAATGAAGGTCGAACCCGTCTCAAGGGCCCTTAGGGCCATAAGGGAGGGGGGCGAAAAAGGGCTCGTGAAAGGCGATGCGGCATCCCGGGAAGATAATGCCGGAGTACGAGGCAGGGTAATACTCACTACGCCGCAGGGAAGGCCCTTTACACAGGCCCTTGCCGGAGAGCTCGCAGAGCTTAGTGAGATAGTTATCATATGCGGAAGATACGAGGGAGTTGACGAGAGGATACGGGACCTTGTTGATACGGAGGTCTCCATAGGTGATTATATCCTTACAGGCGGCGAGATCCCCGCACTTGTGCTCATAGACGCCGTTAGCAGGCTCATACCCGGTGTGCTCGGCTCCGATGCCTCAAAGGACGATGATTCTTTCTCGGCCGGGCTTCTTGAGTACCCGCAGTATACGAGGCCCCCGGAGTTTGAGGGTAGGACCGTACCCGAGGTCCTCCAGTCCGGTGACCATGGCAGGATAGAAAGATACAGGAGAAAAGAGAGCCTCAGACGTACGCTGGAAAAGAGGCCTGACCTTATAGAAGGTGTAGCCGTATCGGCCCTTGATAGAGAGTTGATAGCTGAAATAAAAGTCGAAGAAAAGGCTTAAAATAAGAGGAGGTAGTAAAAAGATGGGTATCATGCAGGAGATAGAAAAAGACCATATCCGCACCGATCTTCCGGCGTTCGAGGCCGGAGACACCCTGCGCATCATGGTGAAAATTAAAGAGGGCGCAAAAGAGAGGCTTCAGCCCTTTGAGGGTGTTGTCATAAGAAAACGCTCTTCAGGCTCAAGGGGTAGCTTTACCGTAAGAAAGGTCTCCTACGGAATAGGCGTTGAGAGGATTTTCCCCACCAATTCGCCGACCATAAACTCCATTAAGGTCCTCAGAAGGGCCCGGGTAAGAAGGGCCCGCCTCTATTACCTCCGTGACCTGAAGGGCAAGGCGGCAAGGTTAAAAGAGCGCAGATAGGTTGTTCTTTACATCCTCTATCTGTTTTTAATATCAAAGCAGGCCCGCCTTCTTAAGAAAGCGGGCCTTTTGTTTTTTACCGGCTCCCCTGTTAGAGCTCCAACGCGGGTTTTTTTTAATCAAAAAAGGTGCCCTCTATTCATGGATACGTTGGAAAGGCGGTTGTTTCTCGATGGTTTTACCCGTATTGCCGGTATTGACGAAGCCGGCCGAGGCCCCCTTGCCGGCCCTGTAGTGGCGGCCGCCGTTATATTCAAAAAAAAACTTCCAATAGATTCCGGCATCGCCGATTCCAAGACCCTTAGCCCGGCTCGTCGTGAGACCCTCCTATTTACCATTTTCAATCACGCCCTTTCCATTGGGCTCGGCATCTCATGGCCCGATGAGGTAGATAACCTGAACATACACAACGCTTCTCTGCGGGCCATGGAGAGGGCGGTCGTGCGTCTTGATGTTTTGCCTGATTTTCTCCTCATAGACGGAAAATTCCCTATAGATAGTTTGGTCTCACAGAGGGCCGTTGTACGGGGAGATAGCCTTAGCCTCTCCATCGCCGCCGCCTCCATAGTGGCAAAGACCGCCCGTGACAGGATGATGACCTCATACGAGAGGCTTTATCCGGGTTATGATTTTGCCGGGCATAAAGGGTACGGCACAAAGGCGCATATGAAGGCCATTGAAGTCCTTGGGCCCTGCCCCATACATCGGCGTAGTTTTCGTCCGCTTTCTTTTAGAAAAAAGAAAGCTTGGCAAAGAAAACCAATAGGGGGATGAGCTTCAATCATCAGAACCGTCCCTATGCGTCCCACGAAGTCCTTGAAAAAAAAAAGCCTGGCAAAGAAAACCAATATGGGGGTAGGGTGGGCACCGCCCACCAATCCAATCAGAGGAACAATTAATGGGTTTTTCCAATATAAAAAAGGGTAAACGCGGCGAGGCCATGGCCGAGAAATTTCTTAAAAAAAAGGGTTATAAGATCCTTCATAAAAACTTCCGTACGCGTTTTGGTGAAATAGACCTTGTCGCCCTGGAGCGCGGAACCCTTGTCTTTATAGAGGTAAAGGCGAGAAGCGGCGCGGGGTTCGGCTCGCCCTTGGCGGCGGTTGGCACAAAAAAGCAATCGCACCTTACCATGGCCGCCAATATCTATGTAGAGGAAAATCGCGTAACCGATAGACCCCTGAGGTTCGACGTAGTGGGCATCCTCGGCGAAGGAAAAGAAGCTAAGATAGAACTTATAAAAAACGCCTTTGATGCCGTAGAGTAGCGGGACCGAATAATGCAAATCCGCACATTAACGAATCTAACCCGGTGAGACCATGAACGAGACAAATGTATTTTTCTGGGGTTTTATCTTCGGGGCCATCGGCTTCGCATATCTTACCTACGGAGTAAAACAGAAAAAATCCATACCCCTTATAAGCGGAGTCCTCCTCAGTGGTTTTTCATATTTTGTATCAAACCTCATACTCATGTTTATCATCGCCGGAGTCTTTATGGCACTGCCATTTGTTGTAAAGCGGGCGAGGGGGTAGAGGGAAGAAAGGGTTTTCATCGTAAAAATGGTAAGATATCTCATCTAACTACTAAGTGCGATTGCCCGCATGCTACTCAAGGAAGAATTTCAGATAAGTTGGTTACTCATGTATCCGCGATTCATAAGCGCGAACCTTTTTAAATTTTAATTTGAATGGTGGGTCCCGACCCCCCTGTCAAAATAAAAAATAAAGGTCACCCATCTAACCACAGGGCTATCAGATGACGACAAAAAACTCCTTCATCCCTTACCTGTTGGATATGCTCGGCGATTTTGGCCCTGTACGGGCCCGGCGCATGTTCGGCGGGTACGGCATATACCGCGGGGATATCTTTTTTGCCATCGTTGTTGACGATACGCTTTACATCAAGGCCGATGACAAGACCCGCGCCCTCTTCGAGGATAAAGGGCTACCTCGTTTTGTATACAAGAGACAGGGTAAGGACTGCTCCATGTCCTATTACATGGCCCCTGAGGAGGCGCTTGAGGATAGGGATGAGCTCTATTACTGGGCGGAAAAGGGCTTTGAAGCGGCCCTTCGCTCGAAGAAAAAGGGTAAAAAATAAGGGAGGCATGCTCCTGTGTTCTGGCGGGTTTTTGCACTCTGACGTCCCCTTTGTCTGTAATCCCCCGCGAACTTTCACCCCTAAAAGCACCTCAGTGGGCCTTTTACAAATTTCCCGACAAACCCTCTTTATCCCTTTTAAATTCTTTAATATATGTTAAACTTCCAAAAAGTCTAATTCTTAAAAAATCTACTGAGCTTATATAAAGAGGAGGTAATCTCAACATGAAAAAAAGGTTTTCCACGAAGATTTTATTCATTACCATTGCTATCTCAATCCTCACCCTGACTAACTTCACCCCGCAGGCCTTTGCAACGGGGCTGAAAAAAGTCGTTGCCGTATCCCGCTTTGAGAACAAAACCTCCTACGGCACGGGCGGGGCATATGACATCGGGAACGGCATGGCGGATCAGCTCACCGACGCACTTACGCAGAGCGGCCAGTTTACCGTACTTGAGAGACAGACCCTTGGTGACGTCATCGGCGAGCAGGACCTTGCCGCCAGCGGCAGAACGATGAAGTCAAAGAGCGCGCGCACAGGTAAGATAACGAGCGCGCAGATACTCGTAAAGGGCGCGGTCACGGAATACGCGCGCTCCAGCAGCGGTAGTGACACTGGCGTCTCCGTCATGGGCGTCCACGTGGGAGGCAGTAAGGGCGAGGCCCATGTGGGGCTCATCATCCGTCTTATAGACACGACTACAAGCGAGGTTTTGGTATCAAAACGCGTCGAGGGGAAGGCAAAGTCCGGTGGTTTTAATATCGGCCTTCATGTCGCGGGCGTGGGCTTTGGCACAAAGGGCTTTAAAAAGACTGCCCTTGGCAAGGCCACGCAGATCGCCATCGATAGTGCTGTCGCGGCCATCGCCGATGGGCTCAAAAACATCCCCTATCAGGGCAGGGTTATACTTGTAAAAGGCGATAGCGTGTATCTCAGCGCAGGCTCAAGGACGGGTGCAGAGATTGGAGACGTATTTACCGTATATTCGCTTGGCGAGGAACTCGTCGACCCTGACACAGGCGAGATGTTAGGTTCTGAAGAGGAAAAACTCGGTAAGGTGAAGATATACAGTGTAAAGGAGAAATTCTCCAAGGCACGTGCTCAGGGCTCTCTTGAAGGGGCCGAAAAGGGTAACATTATCCGCGCCCAATAATCAGCGGAGCTCTTATTTTATAAAAACATAACGGAGGCATGGATGTTTAGAATACTTGTTGCGGTGCTATTTATCCTTGGGCTTGGCTCCATGTACGGCTGTGAGACCGTAAATAAAGGAGCCGAAAAGGGCGGAGAGGGTGTGGGAAAGGTTATGCGCGTGCCTAACTCCGCATCTGAGGGCGTGGCAGAGGGCCTCCGGGGTAAACCCGAGTCAAATCCATATAACAGATAAGCGGACGGACCAATTAGTGCCTTGCATGTAAGACGCCACTTTGCCGTGTATTATGAGGAAATGGCCACGGCCGGGAACTTTTACAAGGTGAAGAGGCGTTTTTGATTTTCGGCGTAACACGTCACGCCTTCAAGAGTGAGTTTTTCCTCGAATACAGGATGGTTGAAAAGGGGGCATGTAGCCGAGGTGTAAAGGGGGCATGTAGCCGAGGTGTAAAGGGGGCATGTCGCCGGGGTGTAAAGGCAGGGTAGAGCTTATCTGAACCAGATCTCACCGCCACTGCCGGTTTTGCCGCCGCTCTCAAAAGGGGATTTATCTATAATGGGCACGGGACTAAGGGTTTTACCGCGGTAGGTCTCGTACTTCAATGTTTCTTTCAGTTCCTTTAGCTTCTTTTTCTTCAGCGCCTTCATATCTCTAACCATATGCTCAATCTCCCTGGCATTGTGGCTATCCTTGAGCTTGTTGACAGAGTCTATCTGAGCCTCGCTGTAGGTATCCACTATACGGTAGATTTTCTCGTACCTTTCCTTGCCGGGTTTCTCTATCATGCGCAGTGTGCGAAGAGCGGTTAATGTCTCGTTCTTTCTCTGGCGCATCTCTTCCAGGGTCTTCGTAAGCGGCTCTTTACGCTCCAGGTCGCGTGTAAGGTAGACCGTCTCGTCAAAAAAACCATCCACCAGAAACATGGCGCTTTTTATGCTGCCCATCTGAGCCATAGCAGAGGAGGCTGTAAAAAATATGAGTACCGTAAATATATATTTTCGCATGCCTAAAGTATATAAGAGCACATCGAAAGTGTCAATATAAAGAGAGGGCAGGAGATTCATTGATTGTTTTGAGACCCTGTTTATGATAAAAAAGGTCATGTCAAATAAGAATAAGAGACTCTTCATAATTGACGGCACGGCCCTTGTTTACAGGGCTTTTCACGCCATACCCGCTACGTTCCAGACCTCAGAGGGCCTTCATACCAACGCCGTGTACGGTTTTACTCAATCCATCTCCAAGATTTTAAAGGACTACTCACCTGAATATATCGTTGTATGCTTTGATGTGCGCGGTCCAACCTTTAGGCACGAGGCCTTCGAGCACTACAAGGCGGCCCGGCCTCCTATGCCGGATATTCTCTCCCTGCAACTCCCGTATATTAAAAAGGTCCTTGAGGCCCTGAAGGTTAAAACCCTTGAGAAGACCTCTTTTGAGGCCGACGACCTTATCGCCACGCTTGCCCGAAAAGCGGGTAGTCTAAGTGGTGAAGTAAAGACATGCATTATCTCAGGTGACAAAGACCTCTATCAGCTTGTGAAAGAGGGGGCCGTAATACTCGATTACCTCACGGGCAGGGAATATGAGACGGCGGACGTAGTTAAAAAATTCGGCGTCCCTCCCACCCTAATAAGAGACATGCTCGCACTGGCGGGAGATAGCTCCGACAATATCCCCGGTGTAAAGGGCGTTGGGGTTAAAACGGCCATTAAACTCATCGGCCAATACGGTGGTATTGATGAAATCTACGCGAATATCGATAAAATAAGCGCCGTGAAATTAAGAGAAAAACTCGTCGAGCAACGCGATATGGCCTTCTTGTCCAGGTCCCTTGCTACACTTGAGAGTTCCGTTGAGGTAGACCTTGAGATAGAGGACCTCAGATACGATGGACCGGATTACGAGAGGCTTGCCGCTCTCCTGAAGGAGCTTCAATTTGGGAGGATGCTGAAGACCCTCCTTTCGGAGACTCCCCGTAAGGAGGATGAAGACCGGGGTGAGCATACTGTTATTAACGATGAAAAGGACCTCCCTCGTCTACAAGATGCCTTGAGGACATCAGGCGGAGGAGCCATCGCCATGCAGATGAAGGGAGGAAACATCAATGCCATATCCATGGCTACGAGTGCCTCGAGGAGTTGGTTCCTCGCCCTCTATGACGCCCTTGGAGGCGAGGTTGAGTGGGCCGTAAAGTTTTTGTCTGAAGTCCTTGAGGATAAGGAGATATTAAAGTTTACGGATGCCTCGAAGGAGCTTTTCAGGTTCGCCTTGTCCCGTGGCCGAAGTCTTAAGGGGCTAAAGGCGGATACGACCATAGCCTCGTATCTACTTAATCCTTCAAGGGCGGACCACGGCGTTGAGGCCCTTGTATTCGAGTTTTTAGGGAAGATGGCAAAGGGCCTTGACGAGAAGAATTTCAGCACTATTGATTTGTGTAAAAGAGCCTGTAATATACATATATTATCGACTAAACTTGATGAGTTGCTTGAAGATTCTGAGCTCTTTCAACTCTACTCGGATATGGAGCTTCCACTCTCCAAGGTCCTTGCGGCAATGGAGCTTGAGGGTATTATCGTAGATGGTGCGATGTTAAGGGAGTTTTCACATGAGCTTAAGGCAAGGCTTTGTGAAATTCAAGCCTCCATATTCAACGCCGCGGGCACGGAGTTTAATATAAAATCACCTAAACAACTCCAGGAGGTGCTTTTCACGAGGCTGGGTTTAAAACCTCTAAAAAAAACCAAGACCGGGTTTTCAACTAACGAGGGAGTGTTGAAAAAACTTTCCCTCTCCCACGAGGTCCCGGCGCTCGTATTGAGCTTTCGTGAGCTCGCAAAGCTTAAATCCACTTACGTAGACGGCCTTATCGAGCTGATAAACCCTTCGACGGGCAGGGTGCACACTACCTTTAACCAGACCGTCACGGCCACGGGGCGTCTATCAAGCTCAAGGCCGAATCTACAGAATATTCCACAGAAAGGCGCTCTTGCGGGACGCATACGAGAGACCTTTGTGGCAAAAGAGGGTTTTACCCTCCTATCAAGCGATTATTCACAGATAGAGCTTCGGCTTGTGGCCCATCTCTCAGGCGATCCTGCCCTTATCCGGGCCTTTACCGGAGGTGAAGACGTACATAGCAGGACGGCCTCTGAGCTCTTTGGCTACGGCTCTGCCGGTGAGGTTCCCCGCGAGATGAGGAGACGGGCAAAGGCCATTAACTTTGGTATCATCTACGGCATGGGCCCATATGGGCTCTCACTTGAGCTTGGAATATCCATGGATGAGGCCAGGGATTATATAGAAAATTATTTCGCACACTATAGCGAGGTCAAAAAATTTATTGATAACACCATAGAAGAAGCAAGAGAACGGGGTTATACACAGACTCTTTTTGGAAGAAGAAGATACGTCCCCGAGCTCTTAAGCCCCGTGGAACAGATAAAAAACGCCGGCATGCGCATCGCAACCAATGCCCCTGTTCAGGGCTCAAGCGCCGATATAATAAAGGCCGCCATGGTAAGCCTTTCAAGGGCTATTGAAAAGCGGGGTTATGAATCGCGCATGATACTGCAGATACACGACGAACTGGTCTTTGAGACCCGTCTTGATGAGCTCGAACCCTTAAGTAAACTCGTAAGGGCCAAGATGGAGGGTGTTATAAAACTCGCCGTACCCGTACTTGTAAACCTCAAGCACGGCAAAAACTGGAATGAGGCCGTCCCTGTCTGAGATTTAACCATAATGAGGCCAGGGCGTCTCTTAATAAGGCTTGACCTCTTATTTTTTTGGAGATAAAATTAAATCGTAACAAATATCAAAATTAGAACTATACCCATCCTCACATGCTCAAAAAGATTGTCCATACCTGAAACACCTTTAGAATTTCATTAAAACCGGGTTTAAACAAAAGATGCCGGAATCACAGAGACCATATACTACAGGCGAGATAGCGGATTTTTGCGATGTAACCATAAACGCCGTAAAAAAATGGATAGCCGCGGGCAAGCTCCCAGCGTTCAGGACCCCGGGCGGTCATTACAGGATTGAGCGGGCTGATTTCAAGGCCTTTGTGGAAAAATACAGGCTTCATATCAAGGACAGGCTCTTCAAGGGTAAGAAAAAAATCCTCATCGTAGATGATGAGGCCGCTGTTCTTGAATTCATCACAGGTGCGCTTGAGGCCTCTGGCAGGCGCTACGTTTTGGAGACTGCACGGGATGGTTACGAGGCCCTTATCAAAATAGGCAGTTTCAGCCCCGAACTTCTCATACTTGATATCAAGATGCCACGTATTGATGGTTTCGAGCTCTGCCGGCGCATTAAGGCCGATGCCGCGACAAAAGATATCAGTATCATCGCCGTATCCGCCTATGGCCGTGAGGAGTTGGATAAGATGAGCAAATGCGGCGCCGAGATATGCCTCGCAAAACCCTTGACCATGAAAGAATTGCTCCATAGCGTAGGAAGGCTCCTCGGTTAATCCCCCGGGGCTCAACTCATCCCCCTTTTTCTTGTATGATTATGGAAAAGCACCCCAAAGCCAGGGCTGGCATCGCCATTGTAGTTCTCTTCTTTTTATTAACCATAATGGTTATTTCAGCCCTTGAATCCATCTTCTTCTACGAAAAATTTACCAGTATAGAGACCCTTGAGGCCCTTCATAACAAGATGAATCACATCAGCAGGGTTGTGGCGCGGCTCGGCAACACCCTTGATATTGTTGTCGTTGGGCAGCGTTTCGAACAGGTTACTATTAATATCCTCCTTGGCGACGTTGACCGTATAGACGCCGAGATAAATAAAATGCTAAAGAGGTACACTAAAGACAGCTTTATTTTGTCCGACCCTACCCTTGCCGAAGGGCTCAAGGATGTGCCCGAGGGATGGCATAAGATTGCCAAGGACATGAGGAGGTTCCGCGCGGATATGAGCCGCGACGAGGTAATGCTTATCCATAACGACATAGATGTAGACGTCCTCGTTCTTGATGAAAAACTTGACAGGATTTCAAAGAGCATAACCTTGGCGTTGAAGAAGGTATTTAGTGAGATAAAGATACTCCTTGCGGTGAGCCTTGCGGCCTTTATAACGATGCTTACAGTGGCCGCGATATTTCTCTATCTGAGGTTCATCTCTCCCATGAAAAGACTTGAGGGCGCCGCCATGGCCATGGCCCTCGGAAAGGGCGGGCCAAGGTTTAACAGGAAGATGCCCGGTGTCTTTGGCAGGGTAGCCAATGAGCTTAACACTATCCTTGACGGTGAACAGCAGAGGGCCAGGGCGTTGGAGGAAAATATCGCGGCGCTCCAGGGCACGGTTATGGACAAGGAAAGGGCCATAGGGCTACTTGGCGACTTTTTCATGGAATCGGGGAGGTCTTTTGATATTGATATACTATTTAATAAGGTCCTTCATAAAGTTGCCGACTTGACGGGGGCCTGCGGTGTCTTTGTCTACATGCCCGAGGGTGAGGGGCTACGCCTAAAGGCCTCTGCATGGGAAGAGGAAATGGGTATTGTTCTTCCTAATCTCTTAGCGGCAGAGTCTATTGATGACGGAAGCGGCGTGCTTGTGGATACGAGCCTTCCCGGGGCCCCGGCGTTCGCCATGGGTCTGTCTTCAAGCGGCGCGAAGTGGCTGAGGTCATTTGCCCTGAGTCCGGGGGATAAAGGAGATTACGGGCGCCTGCTCCTGCTCTTTCAACACTGCCCTGATGAGGATAAGGACGGATTAATCAGGGGGATCGCCTCTGCCATGGGGACATCAATCGCCTTTGTGGAAAGACTCCGCGAGGAGCATGATTCAAGAGAGAACTGTATGAGGTTTTTCAACCAGTTTCCCATGGGGTTAGCCGTCTTTGAGAAGGATGGAGAGTGTGTTTTTGCAAACTTTGTCCTTAAAAAATTCCTCGGCGTAGGGCAGGACTTTGATTTTGTCAGGGATTACAGATTCATCAATGATGATGTCCTTTGCGCACAGGGGATCGTTACTACAATCAGCAAGGCATTTGACGGCTTTCAGACTGAATTTATCATACACTACGACCCGAAACTTGTAAAACACTATGGTTTCAGAGGTGAGGTCAGAGAACTCAGGGTAAAGTCCTTTCCACTATATGGGCCCGGAGGTAAGATCAGGCAGATAGCCCTTATATACGAGGATATTACCGTAACCGACGAACCCGGAAGAGATGAGGATAACGAGCGTCTATGAGGGGTTTTTTCAGGGATATAAACATATCTCGAAAACTGGCCATTGTATTTGTCGTCATGCTTGTCATGATGGGCGTAGGAGGCTCTGTGGGGATATACAATGCCTCACAGATATCCAGGGTAACAGAGAAGCTTTACCTTGATTCCTTCAAAAGAGTCGAGCTTTTGGCCGGAGTAGAGAGCGAGCTGCTCGCGGCGCGCCAGGAGATATTCCTTTACGCCATGGTTAAGGATCCCGCCTCAAGGGACTTTCTAAATATACGCGTTCAGGAACGCAAGAAGAAGATCGAGGCCATACTCACCGCCTATGAAGCTATGGTGCTCACCGAGAACGATAAAGCCCTTTATAAGAGACTCCTCGCTGACCTTCAGAAGTTCTGGTCTGTTCACTCCGTGGTTTTATCCATAACCGATCCAAAAGAACGCGACAGGGCCATCGCTATAACACAGATGGAGGGGCATAAGACCTTTTCCACGGCCATGAACACCCTTAAAGTCCTTGTGGACAGGTCCCGGAGCGGTGCCCTGATGGCATATGAGCGAAGCGGCTTTTTCTCCCGAATTATCATAGCCGTAACCATTGTCTTTACCTTCTTCGCCATTGCCCTGGCCATAGGGCTCTGGTTCGTCCTCAGGCGTTCCATAGTAAGGCCCATACTGGCCATTGAGAAGTCCGCCAGATCTATCGCCTCAGGGGACCTCACCGGGCGTGCCCCTGTAATGAGTGATGATGAGATAGGTTCTCTTGCCGTAGAGTTCAACCTTATGTCCAAGAGCCTGCAGGATTATTACTCTACCCTCGAGAGCAGGGTCAGGGAGAGGACCGACGAGCTAAGAGGCGCCAATGAGAAACTGCATGGCAAACAGAAAGAGCTTGAGCTGGCCAACATGGGACTCATCGAGGCCAACAGGATGAAGACCCAGTTTCTTGCCAATGTAAGCCACGAGCTCCGAACGCCCCTTAATTCCATCCTTGGCTTCTCTGAGCTTCTCTGCGAGAAGGCCTTCGGGGGGCTTAACGATAAGCAGACCCAGTACGTTGAGTACATCCACTCAAGCGGCGAGCACCTCCTGGGGCTTATAAATAATATTATCGATCTCTCCAAGATAGACGTTGATAAGATGGAAGTAATAGCAGAGCTCTTTCCCGTTACCGAGGCCCTCGGAGAGGTGCTCAGCATCATAAGGCCCCTTGCGCTTGAAAAGAATATATCAATAGAAACCATGACCGTGGCGGCCTCGCCGAAGATACGCGCCGACAAGTCCAAGTTCAAGAAGATTATGCTGAATGTCCTCACCAACGCCGTTAAATTCAATGAGAACGGCGGCCATGTTAAGGTATCCTGGACCGTTAAAGAGGAGACATGGGGCAGGGATTTTAAACGTTTTATAACCTTTAGCATTATGGACAGGGGTATCGGCATAAAGGCAGAGGATATGGATAAGCTCTTTAAGAACTTTGAGCAGTTGGATTCGTCCTTTAACAGAGAGTACGACGGCAGCGGACTCGGCCTTGTGCTTACCAAAAGGCTCACCGAGTTGCATGGAGGCACGATATGGCTTGAGTCAGAAGAGGGAAAAGGCACTACCGTTTATATAAAACTCCCTCAGGGTACGGACGAGATAGAATTGCCTGACTTTGCGGATTTTGTAGAAGGGGAACAGGCGTCCGGCAGTCGGCCCCTTGTCCTCCTGGGAACGGAGAGCCCTGATATAAACCATCTTATTGAGATATATCTGGCCGATGCGCCTTATGATACCCTTGCCGTCTCCGAAGGCATGGAGTTACTGAACATGGCCATAGACAGGCAGCCCTTTGCCATCATCATGGGTATCAGTCTCCCCGGCAAGGACGGCTGGGAGGTATTGAGGGAGCTGAAGGCAAGGGAGGATACGGCCCATATCGCCGTAATAATAGTATCCTCCTCGGAGGACAGCGAGCTCAGTCTGGCCCTTGGCGCCGAGGCCCATATCGGAAGGTCTATTGACAGGTTAAGTCTTCTTACGGCACTTGACGGCGTAAGAAGCGTCTTTAGTAACAAAAGGCCCTTAAAGAAGATACTCCTTATTGATAACTCCCCCGTTGAGATTAAAGATGCCGTCGAAGGCCTTGAGAGCGCCGGTTATATCGTCTTCATGAGCAGGGCCGACGGTGAGGCCTCTGGCCTTGTATCAGAGAGTAACCCCGATTGTCTCGTTATCACCATGAGCGCCCCTTTTGACGAGAGTCTTCCTGCCCTTGTAAGAGAGCTACGAGGTCATGAGGAACTCCGGCAAACACCCTTTATTGTACTTGTCCCGAAGGACCACCTTAGTGAGTGTAAAGAGGAACTAAAGGCCCCGGGGACTCATTTTATCACATACGATGAGCATAATCTTTCCGAGACCATATTAAGCGCCGTAGATAATTTACACTCCATAGGTAAATTTATAAAGCCTTAAAAGCGGAGGAGGATAAGAGTGGAGCCCAAAGGGATAAAGATACTTATCGTCGAGGATAATGGCATGAATATGCAACTCGTCAGGGACATACTTACCCTTAACGGATATGAGACCATAGGGGCAGGTACCGGCGCGGAGGCCATAAAGCTCGTTGCAGAGGAGAAACCCGATCTTGTGCTTATGGACCTGCATATGCCGGGCATGGACGGCATGACGGCTACGAGGATACTTAAGGCAGAGGAGCGGTACAGAGACATACCCGTGCTCGCCCTTACTGCGGCGGCATCAAGGGCAGAGATAGAAGATGTGCTTGCAAGGGGTTTTGACGGGTGCGTAATAAAACCCATAGACAAGGATGTGCTTCTTCAAGAGGTGAGGTCCTTTACCTCCGGTGGGCAATGACCCTACGATGGGGTCTTTGAGCTCTTAAGGTCTCTGATGATATCCTTTACCTCCCTGTATTGCCCGCTTTTACAGCGGCCCCTTCCGAAACGCACTTCCTCATATATCTCGGTGAGCTCTCTTACGCCGGGCCATCTTATCCTCTCTGCGAATTCCATAGCCGTTTCCGAGGTCTCTTTTTCCATGCCTCTTTTTCTGAGTATCTTCAGCATTTCAAGATAAAAGGCAGGCACCCTCGTAAGAGAGAGCCGGTTCCTGCGGTCCCTGGTCCTTACGATTAACAGGGCCATAAAGGCGGCAAGGAGAAGGATAAGGAGAAACTCCTGCCTCTCCATCCTGTAAGACGCGGCGTCATGGAGGCTATCTCTTAAACCGGTTATAAGCCGCCTTCCGCTCTCCGTAAAGGTAAATGCGAGTTTTTTCTGGTCCGTGGATGTGTAATTCACCACGTATCTATTCCACTCAAGGTGCATGTAATCCATATAGTTCGATAGAGTGGTTCCGCGCATTAGGGGCGAGAGCCCCTCGGCGGGAGTGGCGTCGGCGCGTATCCAGCCGACTGAACCGCCTATGTATGTCTCGGCCCAGCTATGGGCATCGCTCTGGCGTACGATAAAGTATTTTCCCGTATTATTCCATTCACCTTCGAGAAAACCGGTTACTATGCGAGCCGGTATCCCTATGGACCTTGAGAGGATGACATAGGCAGTGGAAAAGTGTTCACAGTAGCCTTCTTTTGAGTAGAAGAGAAAATCCTCTATGGGGTCGCGCCGTTGGTTGGTGCGTGGATCAAGGGTGTATGTATAGTTGGTTCTAAGGTAGTTCTTTATCATCCCTGATTTTTCCACATCTCCGGTGCCCTTTGCTGTAATCTTCATAGCAAGGGCCCTGATGCGTTTAAGGAGCCCCTTGTCCATATATGAGAGGTCAACAAAATCAGCCATATTCCCTTGCTCCACCGGCCTTATGGCCGCAGGCGCGGACCAGACCCTGTACTCCATCCTTGTTAGAACAGGCGAGGGCAGGTAGACCGTGCCCGAGGGGTCTGCCCACAGGTCCTTGAATTTACCGGAGATACGGAGCGCGTTTGGTATTGTGAAGAGCACATTTGAGTTTAAGGGCTCAAGGAGTATCCTCTCTTCCATGATCTTGCCGCGGGGCTTTGCAGGAAATAAAAATTCTCCTCCTCCCTTTTTCATGAGCCGTTCTCTTGTCCTGCCCCTGTGCCAGGCCCTGCCGTCATAAGACGAGAGAGTAGTGCCGCGAAAATAAAGCGGTCCTCCGGGCCTCTTATCCATCCCCGGAAAATCAACGCGCATAATCACGGTAGGGTCTTTTTTGACTGGGCCCAGGGCGTTAAGGTCCACTGTATCTGAGAAACCAACGACCTTGAGGGCGTCATGGTTCTTATGTTGCAGGAGTCCCGCTTCCATCCTTGGCAGTATCATGAAAAGTAAAAAGGTGAGGGTGATGGTGACGCTTGAGAGGATAATGGCATAGATGATGAAGGTAAGGTCAAAGAGGCCGCGTGGGGGCTCGGCGCCTGTGTTCTTTCCAATCTCAAACTCCTTCTGTATGGTTACGGTTATCATGGCGAAGATACTGCCCATGATAAAGAGCAGGAGGACGGGGAGAAAGTGTATGCTCATCGTAGAGGCCGCGGCGGCGAGTATCTGAAAAAAAACCGTGCCGTAGACCATGATGTAGTCTCTGTTGCTGTGCAGGTCAAAGAGTTTGGCCGTGAGCAGAAGGGTAAGAAAACGCGCGGCGCTTGCCGTGAGGTCGCGCCCGCCCCAGAAAAAATCGCTTAAAAAGACTATGAAAATGAGAATGGCAATGATGTTCCATAATCCGCGCGGCACGAGATGGCTGGTCCAACTCCTTAAAAAAAGATTGGCTATGATAGCGCCGCCCATGAAGAGAATAAAGATGGGGCTAACGCCGCCGATGAGGGTAACGGCATAGAGACCGAGCAGGGCCATGAGGTGAGTGATGATTATCAAGTACTGAGATAGTCTCATGATCGGAGTACCTTTATGGATGGTCTGCCGCGGCCGGCCGGTTTTATCATGGCGAGAAATTGAAGAAGTTTGAGAAGGTGCGAGTTCCCCCTGGACTCAGCTATGCTTCCGGAGAGTGTCTCAAGGCCCACGGACCAGCCTTTTTCAAGAAAATGGTTAATCATGCCCGCCGCCTCATCTACTTTATCCTCAAAAAGAGCCTCTTCTCCGGCGGAGGAGATGTTGTGAAAAAAAATAATAATACTCATGGCAGACTCCTGCTCGTATTCCTTCACCATAAGGTGGTCTACACGGGCGGCGGACTTCCAGTGTATGTGACGGGCGTCGTCGTTCTGTGTGTAATCGCGTATGTTGTATAGTTCCGTGCCCGAGCCGCGCCTCGTTGTGGAAATTCCGCTTTTGGAGAAGATGTTATTAACGAGACTTACATCCTTCGGGGGAGTCATGGCAGGGTATACGAGGATTGAGTCGGGGCGTATTATGGTCTTTGATTTCAGGAAGAGACCGAAGGGAAAGGTGGTGGTTATCTTGAAACCCTTGAGATCTATCTGACCTCTGGAGGTAAAGGTGTTTGTAAGTGTGGATGTGAAGGTGCTCCCGGCGCCTACCTTGACGACATATGAGTGAGTGTCAAGGAGCCCCTCGCAGGGCAGTTCGTAGACCCTGAAGCAGAGTGAAGGTATGAGTTTTTTTCTATTGGTAATATTAAGAGCCCTGGAGTAGGGGCTCCCCTTGAAGATGGTTCTCGGCTCTTTTCTTGTGATATCAAGACCCATCATGGTGAACTGCGACATGAGTCCGGAGATGATGATAAGGGAGAGCAGGGTGGCGAGGACGAGATAGAGGAGGTTATTTCCCGTGTTGATGGCGATAGCCCCTGTAATGAGGACAAAGGCGATATACCACTTGCCCTCGCGGGTGATGACAACGGAGCGTGGGAGCCTTAAAAAACGCCTTATTCCTTTACCGGGGGAGAGGGCGTTCTTGAAAGGGAGCCAACTTTGCCGCGGGGATATGCCCTTAGAGATATTCATTATTATACGGGTACAATAGCGCTATCGATAATTTCGTTAATAATGGCCGCGTTTTCCTCGAGCTCTTCACCACGGGTTCCGAGGTTACTGACAATACGGTGGGAGAATACATTTACGGCGAGTCTCTTGATGTCATCGGGGGTAGCGTAATCCCTGCCCGAGACAATGGCGTGGGCCTGGGCGCATCTGTAAAGGGTCTTTGAGCCGCGGGGGCTTACACCGAGCCTTATCTCCTTGTGTCCTCTTGTGGCACGCGTAAGGGAAAGGATGTAGTCTACGAGGTCGCTGTCAACGCGCACGTGGGATGCCGCTCTCTGCATGCTGATGATATCATCGGTTCCCACAACAGGGGTAATGGTTCTCATGGCCTCGGGCTCACCGGCCTGCATGATTATATTTCTTTCGTACTCAGCCTCGGGGTAGCCGATCTTTACTGAGAGCGTGAACCTGTCGAGCTGTGATTCAGGGAGCGGAAAGGTGCCGGAAAAATCAACGGGGTTCTGTGTGGCGAGGAGCATGAAGGGCTCGGGAAGCATGTGTGTCACCCCGTCCACGGAGACCTGACGCTCGCTCATGCCCTCAAGAAGAGCGCTCTGCGTCTTGGGCGTTGCTCTGTTAATCTCGTCGGCAAGGATGAAGTTGGCGAAAAGCGGACCCTTTCTGAACTCGAACCTCTGATCAGCCTGATTGAAGATAGTAACGCCGAGGACGTCTGACGGCAACAGATCGCTGGTAAACTGTATCCTCTGAAAATCGCAGTTAATGCTCTTTGCGAGGCCCTGGGCGAGGGTGGTCTTTCCCACACCCGGCACGTCTTCAATAAGCAGATCCCCCTTTGAGAGTAGCGCTGTCAGGGCAATATCAATGATATCGCCCTTGCCGAGAAGGACCTTCTTGAGATTATTTCTTAATGATTCAACCTGTGTGTACGCCGTGGAGAATTCCATAGTCTACGATTATATCAATTTATATACGCTCAGGTCAATACATTATAGCATATGCTATAAAAGATAATTCAGCCTTTAAAAATAGGCTTTACAAGGCCCATGGCAGGATTATTGCATTAAAAAAATTTAGACAGGTAGAGTATCCTTACAGGGCTCATCTGGAGGATGCCAGGGCCGTGCCTGTTTTTTTACTAAAAAAGGCACGAAAGGGGAAGATGCTGAACATACTGGTTGCTATTAGAAACCCGGGGAGCGGTCTTGCCATGGCCCTTAACGGGCACAGGGTACGAACCCTGAAATATAACCAGGACGCCGCCACGGCGGTCTCCATGGAGACCTGCGACGTCGCTATCATAGAGGGCGGACTTGAGGAGCTTGGCAAGCTTAAGAGAAAAGACCCCAGGGTTGAGGTGATTCTTGTAGGCGAGGCGCCTTCCATCGCCCTTGAAGCCATACGTGAGGGGGCTTCGGCTTTCTACACACGTCCCCTTCCCGTAAATTCTCTTAAAGAGATGGTCCTTAAGATTGACAAACTCAATATAAACCGAAAGGAAACAGGAGAGCTGGAAAAAAACCTCTCTCAAAAATACAGGTTCGACGGCATTGTAGGAAAAAATAACCGCATCCTCGATATCTTCAGCTTTATCCGCAGGGTCGCCCCATATTACAGGACCATAACCATCGCCGGTGAGACAGGCACAGGTAAAGAGCTCGTCGCACGCGCCATACATTCTTCAAGCCCTGTGGCGGAACGCCCCTTTATGGCCTTTAACTGCGGCGGGCTCGTCGAGGACCTTGTAGAGTCGGAGCTCTTCGGTCACAAAAAAGGTGCCTTTACAGGGGCCGTCTCAGACAGACCGGGGCTCTTCGAGGCCACAGGTGAGGGGACGCTCTTTCTTGACGAGGTAGCTGATATGCCTTTAAAGGTTCAGCCGCACCTTCTGAGGGTCCTTGAGAATCAGGAGTACAGACGCCTCGGTTCAAACATGACGAGGAAGGCCTCCTGCAGGATAGTGGTAGCCTCTAATAAAGACCTCGCCGTTGAGGTGAAAAATAAGAGGTTCAGAGAGGATCTCTACTACAGGCTTACCTCCATATCGCTGAAGATACCGCCCTTAAGGGATAGAAAAGACGATATCCCCCTACTATTTCGTTATTTTCTTGATGAGTTCAATAATAAGACAGGTAAGGGTGTAAAGGGTATCTCCAGGGAGGCTCAGGAACTCCTTATATCCCATGACTGGCCCGGTAATGTCCGTGAACTAAAGAACACCGTGGAACGCGCGGCCATGCTCACGGGCGAAGATTTTATACGTCCCGGGGATCTCTTCATGGCCGGCAGCGGCCCTGCGGTGGCCATGACTACAAGAGTAGCGACGCTTGAGAGGGTGATAAAGGAACACATAAGAAAGACCCTTGAGCTCTGCGGCGGCAACAGGACCAGGTCCTCGCGTCTTCTTGGCATCAGTAGAAGAGCGCTTATCAGGAAGATAGAAAAATACTCGCTCTGAAGGAGCGGTAGGTGGAGCGGCGTCGCGTTCATGGGTTACGGAGGAGATAATCGGCCAGGGGGCGGGCGAATTTTATCGCGCCCGTATAATAGAGATGAAGGGGATCAAAGAAGTCACTTAAGGTGAGCCCCCTCATGTTTACTGCGTTTATGCATGAAACCTTATCTCCGGAGCAAATTTTATGAAAGGCCTTCTCAAAGGCCAAAATGGGAACGACCCCATTGGCTCCCGCTCTTATCATATTCATATAAACATTGTTCCTCAGGGAGAGGGGCATTCTAATAACAGGCATACTGACAAGAAAAAGTTTAATATTATTTGTCCGGCAAAGCCTGATGACTTTCTTTAATTCTCTTATATTATTATCATCGGTGGAGTAGTTGCCGAGGAGGTCTTCTAATCTGTCGATGCGTTTTTTCCCCAGCCTCGGGCGTTGCCACGAGTCTGCCCAGTTACGCCACATGGGCGGCAGGATTCTATTTTGCCCGTTAAAGGCGAGGTACCTGTTGGTCTCCTCTCCGGGGTCAATCCATGTTGTTTTATCGCTAAAGTAATTAGACCAGAGGGCGCCACTTAGCCTGTATAAGAGGAAGTGCTTAAACAAAAACCTCTTAAGCCGGGCGACAGGAAAGAACTCGCCACTTTCCTTTGCATAATAAGGGGAATCGAGAAATTTCTCTTGATCACTTAAAAAAATTTTACTCTTTGAGTTGAATTCGATCGGGGATAGACCGTAGAAAATATACCTTACATCAGTCTCGGGAATAATTACATCTTTTAGGAGTCTATAAAAAACTCGGGGCCCGGCTCCGTTAATACCAAAGTTAAATGCATTCAATTTTTTCCCTTTAAATTTCAGATAGCGCTCAAAGGTCAAGGCGTCAAAACCCATATTGGCAACTGATGAACCGATAAATACCACTTCGGGGTTCATCCCGTAATCGATATAGGTCTTTAGCGTAAGATATTTATAGGCGAACTCATAACGTGGAAAGTATGGCGACGGCATATAATGTTCAACGTCTGTTAGTTTAACCACAAGTGCCGCGATGGCAATGAAGCAGAGGCAGAGGAGGCCTGCCACTGGCACTTTCAGCCAGTCTTTTAGTGTCTTAAAAGAGAAAATAGATAAAGGGTTCAATATTAGCTCCACTGAGGAATAAAATAGTAATAAATAGAAAACTATAGAGAGCCGCCCTTCCAAGAACTCCCCATCTATTGTAAAAATGCACACTATCGGCGAGTTGATGAAAAAGATCAAAGATAAGCATCATGGCTATGAACGGCAGAGCCATCCGGGAGAAAAAGTCTACCCTGAAGACCCCCCAGTGCGTGGCCAGATTGGTCAGGTAGGAAGTGGCATTGCCAAGTGTGGGGGCGCGAAAGAACACCCATGAGAGACAGACTAGATGGAAGGTCAGTATCATCCCTGCCATGCGCCCTATAAGGCCCGGGCCGTTACCTGCCGCAGAGTCTTTTTTTGGAAAGCGCCTGTCTATGACAAGATAAAGCCCGTGTATGGCGCCCCATATCAGCATCATCCAACTTGCGCCGTGCCAGAGACCGACTATTGTCATAGTCACCATGAGATTAATGTAAACATTACCGGACCGACTTCCGCCCATGGTGAAGTATAGATAGTCTCTTAGCCATGTAGATAGAGAGATGTGCCATCTATGCCAGAAGTCTCCTATCCGCACCGAGAAATACGGGCAGTTGAAGTTCTCCATGATATCCACGCCAAGGAGTAAGGCCGTGCCGATGGCGATATTTGAGTATCCCGCAAAATCGCAGTATATCTGGAAGGCAAAGGCATAGAGACCTATCAGGAGTTCATAGGAGGTAAAGTGTGCGGGTGCCTCAAACACTCGGTCAACTACGACTGCGAGATTATCGGCGATTATCATCTTCTGAAAGAGACCGAAGAGGATAAGAAAGCACCCCTTTTTAATCATCTCGTAGTTAACAACGCGTTCTCTCTGTAGCTGTGGTATGAGGTGAGAGGCCCGTTCAATGGGGCCGGCGACGAGCTGGGGAAAGAAGGAGACAAAGAGGGCAAAATCCGTAAGGCTATCGCAGGGCTTTATCTTTCCACGGTAGACATCAATGGTATACCCTACGGTCTGCAGGGTATAGAAGGAGATGCCCAGCGGTAAAATTACCTTTAACGTAAATGGGTCAAGAGACAGACCTACAGAATCGGTGATAATCGTAAAGTTTTCTATAAAAAACCCGTAGTATTTAAAAAAGCCGAGTATGGAAAAATTGACGATTAGACTTACAAGGAGTAATTGTTTTTTTCTGGATATGGACTCTGCCCGGCCGATTAGACGCGCTACGTTATAATCCACCACAGTACTGAGAAAAAGAAGCCCCAGAAAGCGCCAGTCCCACCACCCGTAAAAAAAGTAGCTTGCAAAGAGCAGGAATATATTCTGTGCTTTTCTCTTAAGGCAGTAATAGATGATAAGGACAAAAAAAAGGAATATGAAGAAGACAAAGCTGTTGAAGATCATATGAAAATTCCTTGAGTGGCGTTAAGACAAAGAAGATTCCCCTTATGCCGAAGATACGCATGTTGTAATTACTGAGGGGAAGACATAACCGCCCAGGCGTTTGCTGGTTTGTCTTAAAAAAAAGGGAATATTCGCCGTTGGTCTCCTTTTATTTTTTTGGCGGTGTGTCTGCTGAAAAAAAAGGAATCGTTAAGGTTTTTTCCTGAAATACAGAAAAACCGTTAAATGATTTTTTATATTGATATAATTGTGTCTATTGATTGTATTTTTTATCATTCACGGAAGATATTGTCAACAGTTAGTTACTTTATTCAATCACATATTAAGTCAATAATTAATTTAGTCTTTCTCTCCAGGCCGGGAGCCGGTCTTCGTGCTCTCGGCTTACCTGCCTGTGAAATGAATGCAGAATGGAAGAAGAGGCGCCTTACGCAATATGTCTGTCTGTGATAGATGAGCAAGTTTCATGTATACATGAGGCTAATTCAGTTATCTCTTTTTATCGGGAACGAGTAAGGAGAGATTCCTTCATACTCATTAAAATCTTGACTCTTTTTACAGTTATGATAAAATTCAAAATTCGTAAATCCTCGCGGGAGTAGCTCAGTTGGTAGAGCGCAACCTTGCCAAGGTTGAGGTCGCGGGT
>CAZSAY010000007.1:0-46924 GCA_964605225.1 uncultured Thermodesulfobacteriota bacterium
CCCGAAGACAAGATAATCTTCTCTGATAATGGTTTTGATGTGAGCGGTTTTGGCGGGATAAAACGTGTGAGACAAAAAAAGATACGCTTCGGGTACACAGGGAGCCTTGTCCCCCACAAAGGGGTTCACGTCCTCGTAGAGGCCTTCAGCGGGATGAATGGCGAAAATCTTGAAAAAGCCGAGCTCAAGATATACGGCGACCTTACCTGGTTTCCTGATTACGTGGCGAAGCTCCGAAAAGGCGCGGGGGACTCGGGCGTGCGCTTCATGGGCGCCTTTGACAACAGGGAAATCACAACAGTACTATCAAAAATCGATGTCCTTATAGTGCCCTCCATATGGTTTGAGAACTCGCCGCTCACCATTCACGAGGCCTTTATATCAGCCATACCCGTTATCACCAGCAACATCGGCGGCATGGCCGAGCTTGTGGAAGACGGCGTATCAGGCTTTGTCTTCAAGACAGGCGACGCCGCGGACCTTCGGGATAAGATGGAGAGGATTATACGTGACGAAGGGCTCCTCGATAGGCTCGCTAAAGGCCTGCCAGAGGTAAAGACCATAGGCGAAGACGCCGATATTATGGAGAAGAGGTATAAGAGACTTATATCCTCTCGCCCCACCAGAACTTTTCGCAAAGGCAGAGGCGAAGAGATGAGAGGCGGGGCCGGGTAGATTGCCTTAATGAATGGGATAGGAGTTTCAATAGTCATACCATCCTTTAACGGAGGGGGAAAATTCCGAGAGTGCCTTGACGCCATTTTTGCTCAGGATACGGAGCTTGCCTTTGAGGTAATAGTTATTGATTCGGGCTCCACGGACGGCACGGTGGAGCGCCTCAAAGGGCTTCCCCTGAGGCTCCATGAGATTAAGCCCAAGGGATTCAACCACGGAGAGACAAGAAACAGGGGCATAGGGCTGGCAAAGGGGGAGTTCGTTGTCCTCATGACGCAGGACGCCGTGCCCGTGGATAGTCATTGGCTGGAGGCCATGATAAAACCCTTTTCTACCGACCCCCTTGTGGCCGGAGTATACGCGAGACAGCTTCCAAGAGACGATGCCCAGGTACTCACAAAGAGAGACCTTAACGGGTGGCTCACCGGCAGGCCGGAAAGGCACGTCTCTTATATCAGTAACCGGGAAAGATACGACAGGATGAGACCCATGGAAAGATATTTATTCTGCAACTTCGATGATGTATGCTCTGCTATACGAAAGAGTGTATGGGAGAAAATCCCTTATGTAAGGACCGAGTTCGCCGAAGACCTGGAGTGGTCAAAGAAGGCCCTGGAAGGGGGCTTCAAGATAGTGTACGAACCGGCCGCAAAGGTGAGGCACTCTCACAGCAGGTCCCTTGGCTACGAATACAAGAGGACGCGCCTCTGCCACAGGCGGCTTAACGAGATATTCGGGATAAGGACAATCCCTACAAGGAGACGGCTCATTCGTTACGCCATAAAATCCACGATAAAAGACATACTCTATATATTGGATAAGGAACCATCAGCATTTAGAAAAATTTTTTTCATATTACGCTCTCCCTTCTCCTCCTTTATAAAGGTCTACGCGCAGTACTGCGGGGCGCGTGAAGCCGTACAGGGAAGAGAGTGCAAAAACATCAGAGGAGTCTGAGATGCGCATAGCCCTTGTCATACATGGTTTTCCTCCCGCCAACATGGCCGGCTCCGAGGTCTATACCTATAACCTCGCAGTAGAGCTGGCGACGCGGCACGAGGTCTTTGTATTCCACAGGGTCGCGAACCCCGGGAGCGCGGAACTCGCCGTGGAAAAAAAGCAATACAAGGGACTCCATATCACCACCATAAACAACAACTTCAGAAGCGGCCCGGAGTTTTCCAAGACATACCGTAACGATGAGATAGCCAAAAAGTTCGGAGAGTTCCTTGACGAGGTCTCCCCCCATGTAGTCCACTTTCACCACGTCACCTGTCTATCCACTACCTGCGTGAAAGAGGCGAAGTCCCGCCAAATCCCCGTCGTTTACACCCTGCACGACTTCTGGCTTATCTGCCAGAGAGGCCAGCTCCTTGACCGTGAGCTTGCAATCTGCCCCGGCCCCTCGGATGAGGGCTGCGCCCGGTGCCTCTGCTCACAGCTTGCCATGAGCGGAACGGCCGGTAAGGCCGCCACGGCTCTAAAAAAGACGGTGCCATCCTTTAAGGGAGGATCCGTGGCAAAAGAACTCCTCCGAAAAGTCTTTTTATTTTCCCAAAAAACCCTGCAAAAGGATGAAAATAAACCGACAAATGAGATAAAAATACGGAGCGAACATATTCGGGATATCTTCTCCCTTGTGGACTCCTTCATCGCGCCATCGAAGTTCCTTATGGAAAAATATGTTGAGTGCGGCATAGCAAAAGAAAAAATCACCTATCTCGATTATGGATTTGACAAGACAATATTCGAGGGCATAAAGAGAAAAACATCAAAAAAAATACGTTTCGGATACATCGGCTCATGGATACCCTCAAAGGGCGTGCACGTCCTGATAAAGGCCTTTAATAGAGTCGATGACCCCCGGGCAGAGCTTGCCATATACGGAGAGCAGGGCTCTTACCACGGATACAAAGATTATAATAAGGACCTCAAGGGACTGGTGAAAAACAAGGCCATCAGCTTCCCCGGGGCCTATGAGAATAAGGACGTGGGCAAGATTCTCTCAGGGATAGACGTCCTTATCGTGCCCTCTATCTGGTACGAGAACTCCCCCCTAACCATACACGAGGCCTACCTCGCGGGGGTGCCCGTAATCGCCTCGGACATAGGCGGCATGGCGGAGTACGTATCCGAGGGTTCGGGAGGCCTGAACTTCCACGTGGGCGACGACGAGGACCTTTACAGGGTCATAAAAAATGTAATCAAAGACCCCGGCATCTTGAAAAAAATGCAAAAGACCATCCCCCCTGTAAAATCCATAGCCGAGAACGCCAGCGAGATAGAGGAGATATTCAAGGACCTTACGGCTCCCGCCATTACAGAGGGATACGACTTTATAAGGAATATCTTTAAGGCAGAGGTAAAAAAAGAGGGCAAGGGCTATACTGAGTGCCCTTATTCGGCCTTCAAGACGAAAAACATGGTAAACGTCTCTTCTTTCAAGGTTGCCGGCGAAGAGCGGGATGTCCTCTTCGCGCACCCGGCCATCTGCGTGGGCGATACATCTACCACAGTGGAGTTCAGGGGTATTACCGTGAAAAAAGGCGACACTATCGCCTTCGGCATAGGCATAAACGAGGCGGCATGGATAGAGCCCGGCGACGGCGTGGAGTTCGAGCTCTTTTTGAGAGTAGATAAAAAGCTGAACTCCCTTTACAAAAAATACATCGACCCCAAGAGCATCGAAGAAGACAGAAGATGGTTTGATGAATGCGTAGATATCTCCGCCTTTACAGGTAAGGAGGTTGAGATACTTTTCAAGACCTCTGCGGGCCCGCGTAACGACCCGGAGTTTGACTGGTCCGGATGGAGCGGCCCGGCCATTTTGAATAACGGGGAGGTTAGGTATAACTTTCTTGAGCATCTCAAAAAGTCATTTATTATCCGCTTTGAAAAAGAAAACCCCAATAGAGAAGAGGTCTTTTATCTCGGTGATGACGCACGGCAGGTAATATCCATGGATAAGGAATCCCACTTCATCTACAGCGGCGTTCACGTACCGGTGGACGGAAGGCTAAAGATGGGAGTTGGAGTACGGGGCGGGCCGCGGGGGATAAGCCTGAAGGGCGGGCTCGAGATATCGGTAGTTAGAAAAGACGGTACATCTGAAGACGTCTTCTCCAAAAACGCCCTCTCCACGCTCAGTAAAAGGCTCACTAAAAGGGCCTGGCATGACGTGGATATAGACCTCTCAAAATATGGCGGCGAGGACGTTGAGTTTCACTTCAGAAATAAGAGCGGTCTCGTCATGGGGCTCGGCCCGGTGGAGATAATCTCTAAGCTGAAAAAAAAGATTAAACGCCACACCATCTCCCACACAAATGTTCTTATCATCACCCTTGACGCCGTACGGGCGGATCACATGGGTTTCATGGGCAATAAACACGTAAAGACACCATGCCTGGACCGCATGGCAGGCGAAGGCATTGTATTCAAAAATCACTTCGCACAATCACATATAACCATACCATCCCATGTATCCCTGCTCGCATCAAAATTTCCGAGGACCATCAATACCATGGACAATTATAAATACAACTTTCCCGTACTTAACACAATACCGGAGAGGCTTGGCAAAGAGGGGTACCGCTCTTCTGCCATCGTAAGCGCGGCGCTGCTTAACCCAGAGTGGTGCCGTGGAATAGAACGAGGCTTTGATGATTACTTTCCCGTACTGGGCATGGAACGCGCCGGCTCTCAGGGCGTAAATATCCTTAGTGATTGGATAGGCGAGGATGTCCAAAAACCCTTTTTCTCATGGATACACATCTTTGACGCACATTTTCCATATCAGGCGCCAAAACCCTATCACAAAATGTACGAGGAAGAGACCTCCGGCTCCACGGACTCCAGGACCGTGGAGTCCGTGGAAATGCATGCCCTCACAAAGAACTGGCTGACGAAAAAAGGTATCTCCAGGGTGGGGCCTCCCATCTCCGAGTACAAGGCAGAGATAACCTACCTTGATTATGAGCTTGACCGTCTATTTAAACACATGGATGCCCTCGGGGTGCTTGATAATACCCTTGTCATGATAACAGCTGACCACGGCGAGTATCTCGGCGAGCGCGGGAACTACTTCTGCCACGTCGGGGTCTTTGATGAGACCATGCGCATACCCCTTATCATGCGGCTTCCCGGAAAGCTCCCGGCCGGGCGGGTATTAGAGGGCATGACCATGAATATCGACCTTGTACCCACGGCCCTTGATATCCTGGGAATAAAAAGCGAGGGCATGGAGGGCACCAGCCTTGTACCCCTTATCGAGGAAAAGGCGGAAGAGGTCCATGAGTATGTTATTGACGAGGGCGCCCACGGCTCACAGATAGCCATAAGGACGACGAAGTGGAAGTTTATAAAGACCCTTGAGGATGTATCCTACTCCCCTGGCTTTAAACTTGACAAGGGCCTTACAGAACTATATCATCTGGAACACGACCCGGGGGAAGAAAAAAACGTAGCCAGGGACAATGCCGGAGTGATCGCCGATTTTGAAGGGCTTCTCTCCAGATGGCTCGCCGATAGGACCGGTGGAGACGAGGCGCAGATGATAGAGGCCGACGAAGAAACGAAGAAAAAACTCGAGGCCCTGGGGTATCTGTAAGATGAAACTACTTGTAATACTACCTACATATAACGAGGCAGGCAACATAGAGCGGATGATAGGCGAGGTCCTGAAAACAAAGGACTCCCACATCCTTGTGGTAGACGACAACTCAACGGACGGCACAGGGGAGATCGCCGACAAACTCGCCAAAGAGAACTTGAATATCAGCGTCCTGCACCGTAGCGGCAAACTTGGCCTTGCCTCGGCCTATATTGAGGGTTTTCACCACGGCCTTGCCAATGGATACGAGTATATCCAGCAGATGGACTGCGACTTTTCCCATGACCCAGGAGATATCCCGAGGCTCATTAAAGAGATGGAGACCTATGAGGCCGACCTCGTCATAGGCTCAAGATATGTGCGTGGCGGGAGGATAGAGGGATGGCCCCTAATAAGGCACGTCCTCAGCAAATTCGGCAATCTCTACGCCCGTTTTGTCCTCAGTCACGCCATAAAAGACTGGACCGGCGGCTTCAATCTATACCGGGCAAGGTTATTAAAAGAAATCATCAATGAAAACAACTTTGCCCGCGGGTATGCCTTCCAGGTAGAGATGAAGTACCATACCCTTAAGAGTGGTTTCAAGGTAAGGGAGATTCCTATCGTCTTCAAGGAACGGACCATCGGTGAGTCAAAGATGGGAAAAAATATAGTTATCGAAGCGGCGAGCAGAGTATGGAAGCTGAGAAGAGACGGCTGAGGCATGAAGAGGCTCTCAACCCCCTTCGCGGCGCTTCTTTTTCTTATCCTTGCCATTACATATTGGCAGATAGACGTCACCGGGTCGCTTGCCGGGGATAAAGGCCCTTTTTTTTTCGCTACCAGTGACCTTTACACCCTCTATTACCCCCTCATACATTACGGCATCGGCTCCATTAAGTCCCTGCAAATACCTCTCTGGAATCCCTATCAATCCCTTGGAGCGCCCTTTCTAGGCTCCGCGCTCTTCGGCCTCTTTTCCCCCTTCAGTTTTCTCTACTACATCCTGCCCACTCACCTTGCCATGGCATATGCCACGGTGTTTAACATCGTCCTTACCGGGCTCTTTACCTTTTTATTTCTCCACAAGAGTCTCAAGACAGGGACAGCCGGGGCAATAATCGGCGGCCTTGTCTTCATGTTCTCCGGTCCCCTTGTGTTGCAGATTACGCACCCATCGCTACTTGGCGCCATGGCCTTTTTGCCTCTCTTGCTCTTTCTCACCCACAAGGTTTTTCGCTCAGGCGAGGGCAGATGGGCCGTTTTTTTCGCCCTTGCGCTGGCCTGCCAGATGCTTACGGGCGCCATACAGATAATAACGCACACCATCTTCATGACAACGGCATACGGTGCCGGTCTTTTGTGGATGGACTGGAAAGACGGCAAGGCCAACGCCCGGCCTATCATTTTACTCCTCATCGGCGGGACCATAGCCATTGCCTTATCTTCGGTGCAGTGGCTCCCCCTCATGGAGTTATCAGGGTTTTCAGGGAGGAGTACGGCCGGGCTCTCACTTCAGGACGTTGAACCCTTCAGGGATCTTTACACCCCCTGGAACATAGGATACGGGTTATTATTCTCAGGTAGCGGCATCTATGTCGGTATCATCCCCCTGCTCTTGAGCCTCGCGGCCCCTTTTAACCGCAGGGTCCGGGCCTTTGCCGTATTTTTCGCATGCACGGCCATACTGAGCCTCCTGCTGGCCTTCGGTACTCATACGCCACTTTACAGCATATACTACCATTACACACCCACGGGAAAGATGTTCCGTGTGCCCACGCGCTGGCTCTGGCTCACCGCGTTCTCTATCTCAATCCTAACCGCCATGGGCGCAGAGAGGATATTTACGGGGTTTGAAAAAAAGCGGTGGCTCCGAACCGCGCTCTGTATTATTTTACCCTTTATCATTACAGCCTTTCTCTTCCGCCATAACGTGATGAAGCTTAATAATTACCCGCAGAAGACCCCCGGCGTATTTACCCGCCACTCAAAAGAGGGCGCTTTTCTGAGAAACATTCAAGGAACCTCCCGCACCTACATATCGAGCGACTTTTACCACGATTATTCCATGCTTCAAAAATTCGGCACAATTGAGAAGGTCTTTGTCCTGAACGATTACGAATCGCTGAGCCTTGATGCCTACAAAAAATTCGTGGCATATGTTAGACACGATAAAAAGATGCTTAATCAAAAGATATTCTACGGCTCGTACATGCTTGTAAGCAAAAAGAGGGACATGCGCCTACTGAACCTTCTAAGCGTAAGGTTCATAATGGAAAACGGAAAAACCAAGATATTTAATCCACATCAATTAAAGGGCCTAAAAAAGATATACGAAGATAACGGCGTGCGCATATACAAAAACCTTAACGCCCTTCCAAGGGCCTATGTGGTCTATAATAGCGAGACTATAGACGATGCGGAGGTAGCCCTTAATAGACTGGCCTCTCCGTTGTTTAAGCCCCGAAGATCAGTCATCCTTGATAGAGATGCCGGACTTGGCCAGGACCGAAAGCCGGGGCATGGAAAGGCGCGGATAATAAAATTTTTACCGGAGAGGATAGAGCTTCAGACGAAGTTAAACCGAAGGGGCGTCCTCGTACTCACGGACTTCTTTTATCCGGGATGGCAGGCCTTTGTGGACGGCGAGCCAAAAGACATACTCCGGGCAAACACCATCATGCGGGGCCTTGTCCTTGAAAAAGGCCGCCATAAGGTTATCTTTGTCTACAGGCCCCTTCCTTTCAGGATAGGGTTTTGGGTTTGCATACTCACCCTTGCCGGGCTTATAATCTACCTCGGCGCCGATACGCTGAAGAGGAGGCGGAGAAGGCCGCTATGAATAAAAAAACACCAGAGGTCAGTGTAATCGTCATCCACTACGGAGAGCTCCGGCTCCTCAGTGAATGTCTTGAGTCCCTTAATTTTATCGAGCAGCCCTCCGTTGAAATTTTAATCCTCTCCAATACCCCCTGTGATAGGGGGCTTGAGAAGCTCGCAAAAAAACACCCCGATAAGAGATTCATCTTCACGGAGACAAACCTCGGTTATGCCGGTGGATGCAACAGGGCCTTTGAGGAGGCTTCGGGAAAGTATCTCTTTATCCTCAATAACGACGTTGTCATCGACTCCGATTGCCTCACCCCCCTTATCCAGGTCTTCGAGCGTGACGAAACAATAGCCCTGGCACAGCCAAAGATACTCTCTCTATCGAACAAACAAAACTTCGAGTACGCCGGAGCGGCGGGAGGCCTTATGGACCGGTTCGGCTATCCCTTTGCCGCAGGCAGGATCTTTAACGAGGTAGAACGCGACAGAGGCCAGTACGACGAGAGCATGGAGATTTTCTGGGCCTCAGGGGCCGCCCTCTTCGCGAGAAAAAGTATGGTTATGGAGGCCGGCGGCATGGACGCGAGCTTTTTCGCCTACATGGAAGAGATAGACCTTGCCTGGCGTATGCACCTTCTGGGATACAAGGTCATCTACGTACCAGAGGCCTCTATCTTTCATCTCGGGAGCGCGGGCATGGAGAGAAAAAGCTCGAGGCACCTTTACCTCAACCACAGAAATAACCTCGTCATGGTACTTAAAAACTACTCCGCCTACTCGCTACTCCGCGTCCTGCCCGTACGGCTCGTCCTTGAGGCGGCCACCATGGTCTACGCCCTTTTACGGGAAAACCCACTGCGGGCCAAAGCCATTCTAAAGGCCGCCGTTAACGTGACGCGAGAGTTCAAGACAATATTAAAAGAGAGAAAAAAGGTTCAGGCCATGAGGGTCGTAGACGACGGAGTAATCGGGGAAAAGATGTTTGGCGGCTCCATAGCCATGGAGTACTTTATTAAAAAACACAAGACCATAAAAGAGATACCTGGACTTACGCAGAGGCCGTACTTTCTTTCGGAGAAAAGAAAATAAGATAAATAAAACCTTCCGCTTTCTTTTAGAAAAAAGAAAGCCTGGCAAAGAAAACCACTAGGAGATAATCTATATCTCCATTGAAGATAAACCTCTCGCCGCCTTACCCCTTAAAACCAGTTTGAGAGTAGCCTGTTGCCTCTTAAGGCATATCATCGCCTGCCTCTAATGACCTGCAAATCAAAACAAAAAAAAGCAAAATGCCGCAATCAAGAGTTAAAGTGTATCTCTGCTAAAAAAGTTTCTTAAAATAAAATAACAATATTTTTTATCTCTTCTACCTCCTACATCAATAGAGGCGCTCTCAAGGTAGACCTGAAAATATGTATTTAGCCGATTGACAGCCCATAGCTACGAAAAAATTAGTGTCTAATATTTTCTTAATCTTGTATGTATAAAATATATGTGTAAAAATAGCGATATGCATTTGATGAGATTCAACAACTGAACTCAAAAGGGGGTGGGTTATCAATTATGGACCTTAATGTGAAAAAGAAAAATTCTTTCTTAGATATTCTCAACCTCATCTTTACGGTTGCCGATCACGCCATCCTTATAATAGTTGCCATGGGGATAATCTATCTCGCCGCGCAACTGCTCTTCGACGCTTTCTACGACGCCGTGTTCTTATGGACCAAACATACCATACCGCACCTCTTAAGCGAACTGATGTTCACGCTTATCATCATGGAACTTTTCAGACAGGTACACCGGCAGATAAACAAACATAAATTCTCCCTCAACCCATTCCTCTATATCGGTTTCATAGCAAGTATACGGGGACTCCTCCTTACTCAGATGTCAGTCTCAATGGGTGACACGGAATGGTCCAGGGGAATGATACAGATATCAATACACGCCGGCGTACTGCTGATCTTTGTCGTGTGCTATATCCTCTACAACAAGAGTGCATCGAGAAAGGGCGATGACATCTGAACATTGAGAATCTTTTCAAAACAACCTGGAGTTCTTTCATCTCAAAGTTATGCGTAGAATTCGTTACTATTTCAGTTGCTCCTTTTTACTCCGCGTAATGACGAAGAGGATATCCATATACGGGGCTATCCTCCTTGCCCTTGCTCTTATCCCGGCAAGTTGTGAGCAAAGGCCCTTACCTGAGGCCGACTCTCCTCCCGCCGTTCTTTACGCGTCTAAGTGCAGCATATGCCACCCCGTACGCCACCCCCAGGTGCACACCTACACCGGGTGGAAAAAAACCATTCCAATCATGGAGAAGAGGGCAAAGGAGATGGGCATTGGACCATTCTTATCGGAGGAAGAAAAAACCATTATACTGGGCTACATGAAAAAACACGCGAGAAAAGGTTTTTAACCCCGGCTTATCTCTCCCTGCGAAGACGGCTCCGCTTTACAAAAATGTACGATAAGTATCTATAAGTGAAGTTAAGTCCTTTAGCATTGCCAGGACTCAGCCTGCATCCCCCCACTGCTACGCCGCCTCCCTGGCACGGTATAAGGCCGGTAAGGATCTATCATAGAACCCCCAAAAGGAGATGAGCCATGCCCCCCGGTTAAGAGACGGCATGGCTCTGGCGTACAACATGAAAAAAACTTTTTCAAAAAGACTTCTATCTAAAGGACCTGGGCCTTCCGTATAAAATCCTTGACCTCGACCGCTGATAAAAAGGAATCAGACTCGGGGTAGAGTATCTGCTCCTCTTTCATATTATGGTCCGCAAGGGTGTTGGTGAGCATCTGCGTGGCCTCGGCCGCGGCCCCGCCGTCCTTTGCCTCCGTGGCGGTGGTGATTCTTTCAAGAAAATCCCTTATATCCGTATGCTCCATCTTCATTACAAAGGTGGGTCCGGCGTCCGTCATGCCCGTCTTCTCCTCAAAGAGGGGAAAGAGCACCTCTTCCTCGGCCTGGATATGCCTTCTAAGCCCCATGTCAAACTCCTTGAAAAGAGTAAGGGCCTCGTCCCATCTATCCGCCTTATAGGCCTCCTGAAAATCGCCCAGGATAATATCGAGCCTGCTGTGGTCCGCCTGCATATAATCTGTTACATCACGCTCCGCGGCCTTTGTCTGCCTCTTTACTATACTTACGCGCCACGCCACGGGCCCGCGCTCAAGGGGCCACCACTCGAACTCCCCGTCAAACTCATTCTGAAACTGATATAAGAGCGGCCTAGGGTCGTGGTCATTTACCAGTACAAATGAATCACCCGGGGCAAGCCCCTTAAAGGTATTAAATATCCCCGGATGCCTCTCCGGCGGCGTTAGGGGTCTTACGTCAAGTATGGTCTCCATCTACATGAGCCTCCTTTTATTAATGATGTCGCCATTTTAACAAGAGAAAAATAAATGTATATGATAAAAGTCAGCAAACCCATGAAAAGCCCCTCCCTTAAAGGTTTATGCCATGCGCTATAGCACTGGAAGAACCGCAAAACTTGCCCACAATGTCAAAAAACTGGCTCAACTGACCCTTTAGAGTTGTTTTCTTGACAGAAGTATGCTATTGTGACTAATATCACAGTCCTGAAGATGGGACGTGTCTGGTTGAGTGGCCATAAGAAAGACCGGAAGGAACATTAAGATTTAGCTTACGGTCCTTGAAAATTCCGCAACGCCAACGTCCTTTTGTTTCACCTGTAAGGCATCCCGGCACAAAAGGGATAAAAAATACCTTACAGCGCTTCGAAGATGACAACTCGGATTTGCCCACCATGGAGACTCAGCATGGCACGTGTGAGCATACTTATCGTTACGTACAACTCTACAAAAACCATTACCACCGTACTTGAATCCCTGAAGATGCAGTCCTATAAGGATTTTGAGGTAATACTTGTTGACAACGCCTCTAAGGACTCCACCACCGGGCTTGTAGACGCCTTCAAGGCGACCTCCCCCTTCCCCCTTGAGACAATATATCTCGAAGATAACAAGGGCTTTACCGGCGGCAATAACATTGCCTTCGAAAACGCACACTGTGAGTACATCGCCCTGCTCAACCCTGACGCACGGGCTGATGAGGACTGGCTCAGTGAGCTCACCGATAACCTCGACAGGGATAGAACCGCCGGTATCTGCGCTTCACGGGTTCTTACCTGGGATGGCGGAGCCGTTGACAGTGCCGGGGACGTCTTACTCTCAACCCTTCGGTGTTTCAAACGCGAGAGTGAAAAAAACAACGAATACAGAAAGCGCGAGTATGTCTTCAGCGCCTGCGCCGCCGCGGCCATATACAGGCGGGAGATGATCGAGAAGATCGGTTTTTTTGACGAAGACTTTTTCATCCAGTGTGAGGACACGGATCTCAGTATGAGGGCACAGGTTGCGGGGTGGAAGATACTCTACATCCCCTCAGCCGTAGTATACCACAAGGTTGGACACTCCATAGGCAGGGCCAGCGACACGGGTATCTATTACAGCCAGCGCAATATGGAGTTTCTACGCATGAAGTACCTGCCCCTCTCACTTTTAATAAGATCCATGCCTCATATGCTCTTTGGTTTCACGGCGGATATGATCTACTTCAGCATACGGCGTAAAAAAGCGCGCGCCTTCTTCCGCGCAAAGCTCGACGCCATGAAGATGGCAAGGTGCATGCTCAGAAAAAGAAAATACATTAAAAAAGAGCTTATGCAGGTGGATAACGCCTACATGAGATCCCTTGTCACCCCGCTCTTTAAGAACAGCGGCCTTATCAACATGAAGATGAAAAAACTCATGCCAACGGCATGGGTCGAGCCGCGCACCACCGCCGCCACACAGGGCAACGGGCTCTTCAGACGCATCTTTTCCTTCAATCGCTAAGGGATGCCTTACCGCCCTCTCCACACCCGGCTTTAGCCCCTTCTTTATCGCGCCTTACAACCATGGCGCCCATACTCATCTATAATGGAAATTATCTCTTTCGCCTTTTCTCCGGGCATACTGCTTTTTAGAAGATGGGAGATAATCGCTACAGCGTCCACGCCGCACCCGAGGACACCGCACATATTTTCAACGTTTATCCCGCCTATGGCCACAAGGGGTTTTTGAATTATACCACGGGCCTCACGAAGCTCCTGTAGCCCGAGGGGAGGGTCTGCCTTTACCTTTGTAAACGTCGCAAAAACAGGCCCGAAAGAGACGTAATCCACCGCTCTCTCATTGGCCTGCCCTGCTTCTCTCAGGTTATGCGTGCTGAGCCCTATGAGTTTCTCGTGCCCCATTAGCCTTCTCGCCTCTTCCACGGGTATATCGGTTTGACCAAGATGCAGTCCATCCGCCCCTGAGGCCACTGCGATATCCGCCCTGTCGTTCACGATAAAGAGCGCGCCGCACGAAGAGGACAACCCCTTGAGCCTTTTGGCAAGCCTCAAAAAATCACCGGAATTAAAGCCCTTTGCCCGTAGCTGAAGTATCCTCACCCCCGCCTCAAGCAGCTGTCCGGCAACCTCCTCCGCCCCGGAAGGGGCAACAAGCGCCGTATCTACGATGGCGTAAAGCCCACTTATCCCATGACAGGCAATCTCCCCTCTCACCCCTTATCCCCCCTCTCTACCTTAGCTCTCTTCCCGCTCACACTGCCCTTCTTCTTGTCTATGCCGAGGGACCTTATTTTTTTTCTAAGCGTATTCCTGTTTATCCCCAGGACCTCGGCGGCGCGGAGCTGATTGCCCCCTGCCCTCTCCAGCACAAGGCGAAGAAGGGGCCTCTCCATGAATGGCATTATAAGGTCGTAAATATCCTGCCGCCCCCTCATTTCCGTCTTATCGATAAAGGGTTTTAGTCTTGTGGCTATGACGTTCTCAAGGGAATCACCGCGCCGTTCCCCGGCGGTTATATTAAGGTCGCATGGGAGTATCTCCATCGTGGAACACAGGAGCACGGCACGGCGAATGACGTTTTCAAGCTCACGGACGTTTCCGGGCCAGCGGTACTGTCTCATGGCCTCAATGGCCCCCTCGGAAAGGGTCCTCGGGCCGCATCCGAACTCCCCTGAAAAGCGTTCAAGAAAATGCTCTGCAAGACGCGATATATCAGACCTTCTCTTTCGTAGCGGCGGCATGGTGATAGTCATGCCCCCGAGACGAAACCAGAGATCTTCCCTGAACTCCTTCTCCTTCACCATGGCCGGCAGATCATGGTTAGTGGCCGCTATAATCCTTACATCCACCTTTACGGGGGTCTTGCCGCCAACCCTGTAAAACTCCCTCTCCTGTACAACACGAAGTAGCCTCGCCTGCAGGTCCGGGCTCATGTCTCCTATCTCGTCAAGAAAGATGGCCCCGCCATCGGCAAGGACGAACTTTCCGGGCCGGGCCTCCACGGCACCTGTAAAGGCCCCCTTTTCAAAGCCGAAGAGCTCACTCTCCATAAGACCCGCTGGAACGGCCGCGGCGTTGACGGCCACAAAAGGGCCGTCTTTTCTTGGACTTGATGCGTGAAGGATACGTGCCATGAGCTCCTTACCCGTGCCGCTCTCGCCAAGTACCATGACATCTACATCACCTGAGGCAAGCCTGCCCACGGTCTTGAAAACCTCCTGTATCGCCCGTGATTTTCCAATAAATACCGTGGACTCGGCAAGCCCCTCATCGAGCCTCGTACTGAGCCTCTTGAGCTTTTTTCTCATGGAACGGTCCTTCAGCGCACGCTCCACTATTATCTCAAGCTCATTCAAATCAAAGGGCTTTCCTATGTAATCAAAGGCACCAAGCTTCATGGCCTCCACGGTGTTATTCATAGTGGCCTCTGCGGTCATTATTATAAAAGAGGTCGAAAGCCCGCCCTCACCCCTGTCTTTCAATATCCCAAGCCCGTCTTTACCGGGCATATTTATATCAAGAAGGGCGATATCAGGGCTCGACTCGGTAAGCATTGCCTCGGCCTCAAGCCCATTGGAGGCCTTCAAGGTAATAAGCCCCTTGTCGGAAAAGAAACTATCAAGGAGCCACAACATGCTCTTGTCATCATCGGCTATAAGAATTTTTTGTTTTTTCATATCAGGAGCAGTCATCCTTAATTCTCCTCAAGAGGGTCTCTTCTTGCGGAGGCGATAGGCAAAAAAACCTTTACCCTCGTGCCCTCACCCTCTCGTGACTCTATCTTAAGATACCCGCCCTGCTCCTTGACTATCTTCAACGAGAGGGGCATGCCGAGGCCGCTGCCCCCGGGCTTGGTAGTGAAAAAGGGTGTGAAAATCCGCTCAAGGTCATCGGCGGCGATACCGCATCCATTATCCCTTATCTCCACGGCCGCCATTCCCGGGCCCCTGCCCGTGGCGCCGGAGAGATGAAAATCCGTGATAATCCTCGTTGAAAGAGCTATTGTCCCGCCATCGGGGAGGGCCTCCCTCGCGTTTTTCACGAGGTTCAAAAATACCTGGGTAAGGACGCTCTCGTCGCCGCATACAAGGGGCAGGCTGGGGTCATACTCCCGCCTGACATTTACGTCGGAGCGTTCCTCCGTAATAAGAAAGACTACGGAATCAAGGAGCCTGTGGATGTTAATATCCTTTTTTATCTCGCTCCTCGGTCTCGTAAGAGCCGCTACCTCCATGAGCATGCCGTCAAGGCGGTCCGTCTCCCTGATTATAATATCCGTATAATTGGAGAGCTCCGGCATCTGAGCCTTTTTGGAGAGGAGCTGAGCCGCCGCCCTTATACCGCCAAGGGGATTTCGTATCTCGTGGACAAGCTTAGAGGCGAAAAAACTCATACCCGAAAGCATGCCGCCATGAGAAGAGAGGCTCTCCAGAGATTTACCCCCTGAACCAAGGTCCTTTATGAAGGCAAGGGCCCCCTTTACAGCACCGTCATCATCGTATACCAACCCCGTTGTAATACTTACGGAAAAGGGCTCCCCGAAGGTCCGGTGAAGCCGTCCCTGTTGCTCAATAAAGACCCTTCCCGAAAGGGTCTCTTCCAGAAGCTCGATAAACCACGGGTCGAAACGGAATACCGCCTTAAGAGGGCTCTTAAGGGCCTTCTTCCTTGAACGGCCGCAGATACGCTCCGCCACCTGATTAAAGGCCTCTATCCTCATTGAAAGGTCAATGTAAATAACCCCGCCCATGAGGCTATCCAGAATATCCTCATACATCTTAAGAGATGTATCACTCATAAAAAACCCCCATGCTACAATGCCTATTATTTAGGCATTGTAGCATGGGGGGAATGAAAAGACAATAGACACGGGTCGTAAAGACCGTGAAAAGATAAAAACCTTCCGCTTTCTTTTGGAAAAAAGAAAGCTTGGCAAAGAAAACCAATAAGGGGATGGGCTTCAACCCTCTTAACTTTCCCTATAAGCCCCGCGAAGCCCTGTAAAAAAGAAAGCCTGACAAAAAAACCAATAGGGGGATGAACTTCAACCCTCTAAATCTTCCCTATGCGTCCCACGAAGCCCTTGAAAAAAAGCCTGGCAGATAAAACCGTCCACCTGCGCCTCTTGGCTAAACAACGCGCGCCTTCCAGGGGTCTGTTACGGTGCTGAGGGCCTCTTTAAGGTGCGCTATCAGGGCTTTACGCCTTGTCTCATCCTCAACGCAATCTCTACGCACGGCCTCAAGGCCGATACGATGGATAAATGGCGCCGTCCTCTCTCCGTAGATGGCCTCCTCACGGTAATACTGAACAAAGGCAGAGGTAATCTCCATGGCCTCGCCGTCTGTCCCTACCGTACAGAGTAGCTCCGCACCGCTCGTCTTCGTCCCTCCGCATCCGCCGACATAAATCTCCCAACCCCCTGTAATCCCTATTATCCCCACATCCTTTATGGCCGACTCGGCGCAGTTCCTCGGGCATCCCGTTACGGCCATCTTTACCTTTGCAGGTGTCCAGAGCCCCTCAAGCTCCTTCTCAAGGGCCATGCCAAGACCGATGGAATCCTGCGTGCCGTACCTGCAAAAAGTAGAACCCACACAGGTCTTTACCGTCCGTATGGCCTTTCCATAGGCATATCCCGATGGCATATCAAGGGCCTTCCATACCCCGGCGAGATCCTTTTTCTTTATCCCGAGGAGATCTATTCGCTGACCCCCCGTCACCTTTACAAGGGGGACCTTATACTCATCGGCCACGTTGGCGATACGGCGTAGCTCCGCAGGGGTGGTGACGCCGCCGTACATCCTCGGCACCACGGAGAAGGTCTTGTCTTTTTGTATATTGGCATGCGCGCGCTCGTTAACGATCCTTGAGGAAGGGTCGTCCTCGCACTCGGCCGGCCAGATCATGCAGACGTAATAGTTGATGGCAGGCCTGCATTTATCACAGCCCACCGTCTCCCAGCCAAGGGAATCCATAACCTCTATTACGGAGGTAAGCCTGTTCTCACGGATATTTTTGATAAGGTCGTCACGGGTGTAGCGGGTGCAACTACAGATGGCGCGGTCCTCGCCTCTACCCTGAAAATCTGAGCCAAGGGTGGCCTCGAGAATCTGCTCCACAAGGGTGCCGCATCCTCCGCAGGAGGTTGCCGCCTTTGTCTCCCTCTCCACGTCTTCACGGGTAAAGAGGCCCTTTTCCTCAATGGCCTTTACTATCTCGCCCTTTGTAACGCCGTTACAACCGCAGATAATGGTCTCATCGGCTAAGGCCTCTACGGAGGCAAAGGGTTTACCTGATATGCCCTCACCGAAGAGTATGGTAGAGCGCTTCTCGGCTATATCGCGCTCGTCTATGAGGTGCTGAAAGAGGCGGGGTCCATCACTGGTCTCACCGTAAAGGAGTATGCCCTCTATGCGGTTTTCTTTTATAAAGAGTTTTTTGTATGTGCGCAGCCCCCTGTCAAGAAACTCTATTGTCTCCACGCCTTGACCGCGCTCCACGCTCCCGGCGGAGTAGAGCTCAATGCCCGGCACCTTCAACTTTGTGGATACCGGTTTAGAGAAAAAATATAACCTTGAGTCCCCGGCGAGGTGGTTGGCAAGGACCCTTGCCTGCTCAAAAAGCGGGGCCACAAGCCCGAAGGTAGCGCCCCTGTGCTGAACGCACTCGCCCACGGCGTATACGGCGGGGTCAAAGCTCTGCAGGGTATCGCTTACTACGATACCGCGCTCGCAGTAAAGACCCGAGGCCCTGGCAAGCTCGATATTGGGCTTAATACCGGCGGATAGGACAACGATGTCCGTCTCAATATGAGTGCCGTCGCTAAAGGTAAGCCCATCCACCCTGCCATCACCTGTAATCTCCGTAGTCTTTTTCCCAAGGAGTATCTTAAGCCCCGTTGCCTCAAGGTCTTCTCTTAATAGCGCCGCGCTCTGGTCATCAAGCTGACGCTCCATGAGCCTATCCATGAGGTGAACAATGGTGACCTCCATGCCAAGGTCCATGAGCCCGCGGGCCGCCTCAAGGCCGAGTAGCCCGCCTCCGATAACAACGGCGCGTCTGCCCTCTTTCACGGCCCCCTTCAGGCGCTCGCAATCCGCTATGTTCCTGAAAGTAATGACCCCCTCTTTATCGACTCCCGGTATTGGGGGGACAAAGGGCACTGAGCCTGTTGCCAGTATGAGCCTATCGTAAGGGACCTCCCTTCCATCGGTCCCTATTACAAGGTGCCTGCCGCGCTCTATCATGGTAACGGGACAACCCGTGTGCAGAGTTATCCCCCTATCCTCATACCACTTGAAGGCATTTAGAGTAATCTCATCAAGGGTCTTTTCACCGGTGAGTACATATGAGAGAAAGACCCTGTTGTAGTTGGGGTGAGCTTCTTTGCCAAAAACCGTTATCTCATACCGCCCGGCGTCGAGACGCAGTATCTCTTCGATACAACTCACACCGGCCATGCCGTTGCCTATGACAACGAGTTTTTCTTTTGTGTTTTTATTCTTCATATCACTGACCTCGCGGAGGCTCTAAGCTCCGGCGGAAATCTAAAGGGTAGGACCCTTTTATTGAGTTATTGTGGAGTGGGAAACGCGAGGTGGTCTCGCCTTGAAGTCCCAAATGTGCTCAGGAAAAAATCAGGTGCAGGTTTATATAAGCCTCTGGCGGGAATCGCCACGAGGTAAAAGAGAAGGGTGAAAGAGAGGGTTGAGGTTGAGAAAAACAGCCCTATACGCCCCACTCACCTTTACCTTTCCCTCCCCCCCTCTCACGTTTAACTTTTTCCTTACAGGTTGTATCCCCTCTCTCCGTGTAGTGCCTGGTCAAGCCCCATGTATTCATCTTCATGGCTTGGCCGCAGACCTACGAGAAGGTCTACTATCTTAAGTATTATGAAGGTAGCCACGGCGGCAAGCACCATGGTGGCTACAACACCGATAATCTGCGCCTTCATCTGCCCGGGGTTGCCGAAAAAGAGCCCTTTAGCGCCTATGGAGGCAAAGAGCCCTGTTGCAAGGGCGCCCCATGTGCCGCCAACGCCGTGTATGCCGAAGGCGTCAAGGGCGTCGTCATACCCGAGGGCCGGTTTAACTACTGCCACCATGAAGTAGCAGATAAGCCCGCCAACGCCGCCTATGATGATGGCGGAGACAGGGCCAACAAAACCCGCGGCAGGCGTGATGGAGACAAGCCCGGCCACGGCCCCGGATACAACACCGAGGACAGTGGGTTTTCCGTTATGAATCCACTCCGCGAAGACCCATGTAAGGCCCGCCGCGGCAGAGGCCGTATTGGTAGTAACAAAGGCCATAGCGGCTATTCCATCCGCCGCGAGGGCGCTTCCGGCGTTAAAGCCGAACCACCCGAACCAGAGGATGCCCGCGCCGATGACCGTAAGGGTCATATTGTGAGGAGGCATGGCCTCTTTCGGATACCCCCTCCTTTTTCCCAGGACCAGGGCCGCCACAATGGCGGATGTTCCTGAGCTGATATGCACCACCGTTCCGCCGGCAAAATCAAGGGCCCCCATGGCCCCGAGCCAGCCGCCGCCCCAGACCCAGTGACAGAGGGGGTCGTAGACAACGGTAGTCCAGATGATACTAAATATGATAACAGCGGAAAACTTCATCCTCCCGGCTACGGCTCCGGTAATTAGCGCCACTGTTATTATGGCGAACATCCCCTGAAACATCATGAAGAGGATATGGGGGATACTCCCCTTTGCCTCCATGCCCACGTGGGTAAGACCGAGGTATTGAAAACCCCCTGCAATGCCTCCGAGCATATGAGGGGCAAAAGAAAGCGAATAACCCCATAGTATCCACTGCACACTAATCAGGCAGAGGAGGAAGAAGCTCTGCATGATAGTGGAGAGGACATTTTTTTGTCTCACCATGCCCCCGTAAAAGAGGGCGAGCCCCGGGGTCATGAACATTACAAGGGCCGTTGATACGAGTATCCATGCCGTGTCCCCGGCATTTATGGCAGACCCGTCACCGGCAAAGGCAGGGACTGCCGTAAACAGGAGCAAAAACAACATTAACGATGTCTTTTTCAGCAACTCTCTTCTCCCTGAAATATGTATTTTGTGTCACATATACATACCATCAGGGAGAGAGTTTGACAAGCAAAAATCAACGAAATGAAGAAGGATGCACCTGAAAATCCGGGTACGCGTTGCCCCCATGCTCTCCTAAATCGAGTCCTTCTTTTTCCTCTTCCTCCGTAACCCTGAGTCCTATGGTGAACTTTATTATATTAAAGAGTATAAAGGCCAGGACAAAGGTCCAGACAAAACAGGCCGCCACACCGATAGCCTGTACTCCGAGGCCATGCATGGTAAAACCGGCCTCGTTGAAGATACCAGCGGCAAGGGTCCCCCATGCCCCGCAGACACCGTGCACGGAGACGGCTCCCACGGGATCGTCCACGCCTATACGATCGAAAAAGAGCACTGAAAATACAACAAGGCCCCCTGCTATGCCGCCGAGGATAACAGAGCTTAATGGGCTTACGTTTGCGCACCCCGCGGTTATGCCCACAAGGCCGGCAAGGGCGCCGTTTAGCGTCATGCCCACATCGGCCTTTTTAAATATAGACCATGATACGAACATGGCCACCACGGCTCCGGCGGCCGCCGAGAGGTTTGTATTAACGGCTATCCTCGCTATGTCAGGGATGGCGGCGGTGGTGCTACCGGGGTTAAAGCCGAACCATCCGAACCAGAGGATAAAGACGCCGAGGGCGGCGAGCGTCATGCTGTGCCCGGGTATGGCACGGGGCTTGCCGTCGCGGCCGTATTTACCTATCCTTGGCCCCAGCACTATGGCCCCTGCCAGGGCCGCCCATCCGCCTACGGAATGAACTACCGTGGAGCCGGCAAAGTCTATAAACCCAAGCCCCTCGAGCCAGCCCGCGCCCTTGTAGAGGCTTCCCCAGGCCCAGCTCCCGAAGACGGGGTATATGACGGCGCTTATAACGGCGCTATACACAAGGTAGCTTACGTACTTTGTCCTCTCGGCCATGGCACCGGAGACGATGGTGGCCGCCGTGGCGGCGAAGACTACCTGAAAGAGCCAGAATGCGAAGATCCATGGGTCCTTGTCAACTGCAAAATCGCTAAAAAAGAACCCCGTTGTGCCGAAAAAACCGTTCGTCACACCGAACATAAGGGCAAAACCCACAGCCCAGAAGGCCAGAGAGCCAACGGCAAAGTCCATCATGTTTTTCATCATGATATTGATGGCGTTCTTTGCCCTCGTAAAACCCGTCTCTACCATGGCAAAGCCGGCCTGCATGAAAAATACGAGAAAAGCGGCGATAAGTGTCCAGGCAAAGTCCATGTTCTTCTGCACCGAGGCCACTGTGGGTGCGTCCCCTGCCATGGCAAGGCCGCAGAAGAGCAGAGGTAATATCAGGGCCACAATGGCCGTAGCAATAAAAGTCCTTTTCTTCATGTATTTAGTATCCTCCCTCATAGCGCGTCCTCGCCCGTCTCACCGGTGCGGATTCTAACGGCGTCATCGACGGGCATGATGAAGATCTTGCCATCACCTATCTTTCCCGTCTTTGCCGCCTCCATTATGGCCGAGACTATCTTCGGCGCAAGCTCATCGGTGGTAACCACCTCCATCTTGATCTTCGGGAGAAAGTCCACGACATACTCGGCGCCGCGGTAGATCTCCGTATGCCCCTTCTGCCTGCCGAAACCGCGCACCTCCGTGACGGTCATGCCCTCGACATGCATCTCGTTAAGGGCGTCTTTTACCTCTTCAATCTTGAAGGGTTTTATTATGGCCATTATCTTCTTCATAAAAATCTTCTAATCCTCCTGATTCTGCCTGTTTTTTCATCTCAATAACATCTACTGGCCGCTATTGAAGCGCATGGGCCTTAAAAAGAGAAGCTGAGGGCAAGTCCGCCGTATATATTGTAGTCATCGCCATCGAGGCTTACGCTCCGAATAGCGGCCTGCGCATCGGTATTCATGGCAAAGGTGTATGCCGCTGTGGGTGAAACGGTAAAATTCTTTGTTACGGGTATATCCAATGAGAGCGAAGCCTCACCATCGTAAAAGTTTGTGAACCTCTGGCCCTTACGGTCAAGGCCCATTACTGCGTTCTGAAAGTTCACGCTTGCCGAGACACCGCCGTTAAGCGTCATATCCATTGGCAGGGCAAGGGAGTGGCCGAGGGATAGGACAAGATAACCGCCCCTGCCCTCATCAAAATCTCCGTAATAGGTAATGGAGGGAGAGCCGATAATATCGTAGGCAACTGTGAGATAAAGCTCCTGAGTGTCGTCAAAGCCGTCAAGGGCATAGTATATGTAACCCACGTCAACGGAGAGTTTTTGTATTGACCTGCTGTAACTGAGCGTAAAGTCCGTCTCCGTATGCTGCGAGTTCTGGAGGTCCTCATTTGCCCAGAAGTTCACTGTCACCCCTTTGTAGCTCGCCTCCAGTGAGGGTTGAAGAACACCTTGATCGTCACTTAACTGCTGACCGCGCCAGACGTAATTGGTAAAGGCGTCAAGCTCAGCCGTACCGGAGACATCAATGGCCATGGCATATAGGGGCGCCATAAAGACCACCATAAAAACCGCCGCGATAATAACAAAACCCTTTTTCATCATCTCCCTCTCTCCTCCTGTTGCTGTTTTTTATTTTAACCACAACCCTTAAGCGCCATAGATAATGGAGCCTAACCGATAAGATCGTGGCTCTGCTCTAATCCCCATATATATTGCAACTTCGGTGCCAGAGCAGACGTATGCCAAAAAACCTATGCTTTACCAATGGTTACAAGTAACAGACAAAAAAAGGAAAGATACGTTGATGGGATATCTGCCTATTTTTTAAGCAGGGCGTGCGCATAAAACAGCTTTATGGGGAGATTTTTTTTGTTGTGAGATTTTGTTGTTTTGGAGGATAGAGATTTGATGGGACACGCACCTGAAAGCGTTTTAATTTTGCTTCGTGGAAGGCATGGCGATGGTTCAGCGAGACAGGGCCCATCCCCCTATTGGTTTTCTTTGCCAGGCTTTTTGCCAGTGCAACGGTAGTATCCAAGGGTGGCCACGGAGGAGGTTAGTGGCCCTATCGACCCCCTATTGGTTTTCTTTGCAGGCTTTTTGCCAGTGCAACGGTAGTATCCAAGGGTGGCCACGGAGGAGGTTAGTGGCCTTATCGACCCCCTATTGGTTTTCTTTGCCAAGCTTTCTTTTTTCCAAAAGAAAGCGGAAGGTTTTTAAGGAATCTGTCTGAGGAATCTTCTTATAATAGCGCGCCCAATGCCGTGTATTGCGGGTAGAAGCTCACTGGCCTCTTTCTTTATAGCCTGCGGGCTTTTTATATAGGGGACCCCGGCGAGCTCGGAGGCCCCGGCGGCAAGAAAGTCGGCGATCATGGGCTCGGTAACCTCGATATGAAACTGCAGTCCATAGGAGTTAGTCCCAATCTTCAGGAGCTGGTGCCGGAAGAGCCCGGAAGAGGCGAGGTTACTTGCGTTTTCGGGGATATTAAAGGTATCGCCGTGCCACTGAAAGACAATTATCTCTTCGGGGAGGCCAAGAAAAAGGGCATCGCTTTGCCCCTTGGGGGTAAGGCGAATTTTATAAAAACCTATCTCTTTTTTTTCGCCGCTCCATACCTCCGCGCCCCCGGCACGGGCCATCAACTGCGCGCCGAGGCATACTCCAAGGACAGGTATATTATACTTGAAGGCCGACTCCATAAACTTCAATTCGTTACTTATAAAAATGTATTTTGCCTCGTCATAGACGCCCATGGGCCCGCCCATAACCACGATGGCTGACCAGGCTCTTGGGTCAGGCGGCACCTTTTCGCCGGAAAAGAGCCTTATCGTATGGAGGCGAAAACCCTCTGCCTTTGCGACGGCCTTGATAAGACCGGGCCCTTCCGCCTCTACATGCTGTAAGACGAGTATCTCTTTAGTATGCATCTTAACTCTTCTCCATCATCGGCAAGGGGGTGGGGACGGGTTCAGCGCTTTTTCGTCTTTTTGACCTTTTTACCCCATATATCCCTTCTAATGCCCTTTTTTTTCATGGCAAGTTCGTATAGCTCCAGATATCTCTTTGCCGATCGGGACCAGGAAAAATCCTCGTTCATGGCGTTTTTCTGTAGCTCACTCCATGCCTGTTTATCTTTAAAGGCCTTCACGGCAGTGGCAACGGCCCGAGTAAGGGCAGAGGCCGAGTATCTCTTGAACTTAAAGCCAGTAGGCTCTTTTTCGCTATGAAAATCACGCACCGTATCATCAAGTCCGCCAGTGGCGCGTACCACGGGTATGGTGCCGTAGCGCTGGCTGTAAATCTGATTGAGCCCGCAGGGCTCAAACCTCGATGGCATGAGGAAGATATCACTACCCGCCTCGATGAGGTGGGCAAGGGCGTTATCAAAGGCGATTTTCAGCCCCACCCTTCCCTCATATTTCGAGCATTCCCGCCTTAATCTGACCTCTATTTTTTTATCCCCCATACCCACCATGACAAGGGTCATATCAAGTTTCATCAACTCCGGCATGGCCCTTACTACAAGGTCAATGCCCTTTTGTCCCGTAAGCCTCGTAACCATGCCAACGACGGGCGTTCCCTCCCCTGCCTTTAGACCGAAGGCGCCAAGAAGGGCCTTCCTGCAGACCTCTTTACCGCCCATATTAGAGGCCGAGTACACGGCAGGTATGAGGGAATCGGCAGATGGGTCCCATTCGCTGTAATCCACGCCGTTTATTACTCCGAAGAGGTCCTGTTTGCGCTCTTTATAGAGCCCCTCAAGGCCGTGGCCGTAACGGGCCGTCTTTATCTCGCGGCAATACCCCGGGCTTACGGTTGAGACGATATTTGATGATACAAGACCGGCCTTCAGGAGGCTGATTTTGCCCCAGAACTCTATACCCGATGGAGTAAAGAGCCTGTGGCTGAGCCCCAGAAGATTATAATCACCTGCCGGGAAAAGCCCCTGAAAGGCGCTGTTGTGTATGGTAAAAAGCGTGGCCGTATCCCTGAGCGCAGGATCGCCCCTGTAGATGTTGTTGATGTATAGGGGGACAAGCCCTGTCTGCCAGTCATTGGCGTGTACTACGTCGGGACGGAGCCCCATGGCGCAGATGGCCTCAAGCAGAGCCCTTGAGAATAAGGTGAAGCGCTCAAGGTTATCAAAATAATCACGCTCCCGAGGGCCGTAAAGAAAGGTCCTGTCAAAGAACTCGTCGCAGGCTATGAAAAGGGTCTTTACCGCTGATGCGCGCGCCTTGAAGACACTTGCCCTTATCATGCGCCTTCCAAGGGGAACGACAACATCAAGGCCCACGGGCTCCACATCCGTTCCCTTTAAGAGCGTCTCTCTATAGAGGGGTAGAATTAAGGTGACGTTAGAGCCAAGCTCTTGCAGGGCCGCGGGCAGTGCCCCCGATACATCACCGAGCCCGCCGGTCTTGGAAAAGGGCGCCGCCTCGGAAGACGTGAATATCAGACTCAATCCCATGGCGTGAATTTACCAAAAAAAGGGGTTATGGGCAAGTCTAATCAGATAAAGGCCCGGCAGGGGCCTGATAATCAATATAAAATCGCCGATACATAAGACCCTTTAACTTTTGCGTGAATCTGTGTTAAAGATTAGTAATGGGATATTAATAGACCACTTTCTGCGGTAGAAAAAAGACTCGACAAAAAAATAAAAAAACACGGACGGATAAGATATGTTTATAAAGACACTTAACAGCGTGCAGGCCGAGGCGGCTACCTTTGGCGACGGCCCCATGCTCATACTCGCGGGAGCGGGTAGCGGCAAGACCAGGGTCCTTACATCAAGGGTGGCCTGGCTAATGAGAGAGCGAGGTGTGCCGGCCCGCGAGATCCTCGCCGTTACCTTCACCAATAAGGCGGCGGCCGAGATGCGCACCCGCCTTGGCGCCATACTTGGTGAGGCGGGAAAAGGGCTCTGGCTCGGCACCTTTCACGGCATAGGGCTACGTATTCTAAGAGAGCAGTCAGGGCCGGGCAACGCAGGGCTCAGCGTATACGGCGAGGACGAGCAGATAGCCCTTATAAAGAAGGTATTAAAAGAGCTTAACATCGGCGACAAGGCCATGACTCCAAAGGCCATAGCGTGGAAGATATCAAGGGCCAAGAACGAACTAATGGACCCCGAGGCCCTCCTTGCAAACTCCCGTGATTTTCTCAGTGAGCGTCTCTACAAGATATACAGCCTGTACCAGAAAAGGCTTCGCGAGATGAATGCCTATGATTTTGGCGACCTCATCGCCGAGCCCGTAAAGATATTTCAGCTTAACCCCGAGATACTTAAGAGATACCACAGGCGTCTGCGCTACATACTTGTCGACGAGTATCAGGACACGAACAGGGCGCAGTACGTGCTTACAAAGTTATTATCCTCGGGCTCCGGGAACCTCTTTGCCGTAGGAGACCCGGACCAGTCCATATACGCGTGGCGCGGCGCCTGCATTGACAATATCCTGCAGTTTCAGGAGGATTATCCCGGAGCGCGCGTATTTAAACTTGAGCAGAACTACCGTTGCACGAAAAAGATACTCACTGCGGCCAACTCCCTTATAGACAAAAACGCAAAACGTCTTGAGAAAGAGCTCTGGACAGAGAACCCCGAGGGCCCTCCTGTGCAGTACGACGAGGCAGATGACGAGCGTGAAGAGGCGCGTCAGGTGATAAAAAAAATAGAGTTCCTGAAGTCCAGTGACCAGACGTTAAAATACGGGCAGGTTGCCGTGTTTTACAGGACAAACGCCCAGTCACGTGTCTTTGAGGAGGGGCTTCTTCGCTCGGGGCTTCCCTATGCCGTTGTGGGGGGCGTGAGGTTTTATGAGAGAAAAGAGATACGCGACGCCATGAGTTACCTCAGGGTAATCGTAAACCCAAGAGACGCCATAAGCTTCGCGCGCATCATAAACTCACCTCCACGGGGCATAGGCAGGGTAACGCTCGGTAAAATATCAGCCCTTGCCGTGGAACGCGGCCTTACCCTCATGGAGGCCCTCAAGGCGGCAAGCGAGAGCGGTCTCATTAAAAAAACAGGCGCCGCGGCCCTTATCGAGGCCTTTTCCGCCTTTGAAAAAGACCTTGGGAGCGTAAGCCTCCATGAGTTGACGCTACGGCTCCTTGAGGACGCCGGATACATGCTCGCCCTCATAGAAGACGGAAGCGAGGAGGCCCTTAACCGTCAGGAGAACATCTTCGAGCTCACCTCCGCCATAAAAGACTTTGAGGAGGCCGTCGAGGGCGCAACGCTCGCCGATTTTCTTGACCACGTATCCCTTATAAGCGATATCGACTCATATGACGAAGATGCCGGCCGGGTCACCCTAATGACGCTACACGCCGCCAAGGGGCTTGAGTTCCGGGTGGTATTCATAGCGGGCATGGAAGAGGGGCTCTTCCCTCATTCACGCTCCATGGACGATACGGAGCAACTCGAAGAGGAGCGGCGCCTCTGTTATGTGGGCATGACAAGGGCCATGGAAAAGCTCTACCTCTCATCGGCGCGCACAAGAAACATCTTCGGCGAGACGCGCTATCAGCTCCCGTCAAGATTTATCGACGAGATAGACACTGATGCCATAAAGTTCAACACCGTGGAAAAAAAGGACAAGGCCTTCAGGGCGCCCACTGATGTCTACTACACAAGCGAGGAGAGCCAGGTGGAGTACGATTCAGAGCCCTGGGAAGGTGCCGTGGGCCAGTGGAACGTCGGCATGTCTGTAATGCACAGTAGTTTTGGTCCCGGCATCATAGAGGGTAAGAGCGGCGGCGGCGATGATATAAAACTCACCGTAAGATTTCAGAGCGGGAAGAGGCGAAAACTCATGGTAAAATATGCCGGACTTGTCCCCCTTCACTCATAATCGGGGGTGCGCTGAAGATAGATCCCCGATTTAACGGCCCTTCCTTGACTTCTCTTCTAAAAGCTATTATTATCACCTGTGGTGAGACATGAAGATAACTAAAGCCATTTTTCCGGCCGCTGGTTTCGGGACAAGATTTCTTCCCGCCACAAAGGCCATCCCCAAAGAAATGCTTCCACTTGTGGATAAGCCTCTTATTCAGTACAGCGTTGAAGAGGCCAAACTATCCGGTCTTGAAGAGATAATCATAGTTACAGGCATGGGCAAGACGGCTATTGAGGACCACTTTGACTCCTCGGTAGAGCTTGAACTGCTTCTCAAAGAGCGCAAAAAAAAAGAGATTCTTCGTATGATACAGAAGACATCCAATATGGTGCACTTTGCCTATACAAGGCAAAAAGAGCCCCTTGGCCTTGGTCACGCCATATATATTACGAAAAATCTCGTGGGCAAGGAGCCCTTTGCAGTCTTTTTAAGCGATGATATCATCGACTCAAAAGTCCCTGTAATGAAGCAGCTCCTGAAGGTATATAAAAAACACAAAGCAACCGTTCTGGCCGTTCAGAAGGTACCCCGGAAAAAGGCGCATCTATATGGAATAATAAAGGGTACGAAGGTAGGGCCCGGCACATACAGGGTAACAGACCTTGTGGAAAAGCCCAAGTCTTCGCCGCCCTCAAACCTCGCGGTCATAGGAAGATATATCCTTACTCCCGGCATCTTCAGCGCCCTTGACAATACAACAAGGGGACGCGGAGGCGAGCTTCAGCTTACGGACGGGCTACGGAACCTGCTGGAAAAAGAAGAGATTTATGCCTGCGAGTTCGAGGGCACCCGTTTTGATGCCGGCAACAAACTGGGTTTTCTCGAGGCCAACATCTCCTATGCCCTTAAGAGAAAAGACATGTCCCGGGAGCTGAAGATGTTTTTAAAAGGGCTAAAGTTGTAAGTGCCCGTTTTTTTTAGATCGTGAACTTTAAATTCAAGGCTTACCTCGATAATGGCGAAGATATCAAAAGAGGCAGATGACCTTTCAATCCTCTCTGAAGAAGGTAACGCCCCATGCGGCTCCGGGTCGGGTGAGGGCGGCAGCAGTGAGAGCCCCGAGAGGCAGACGCTTGATACCATTACGCGCATACCGGACATCGATATGTACTCCACCACCGAGGAGCTTACCCTCGAGGTAGAGATGCCGGGGGTAAAAAAAGAAGACATTGAGCTATATATACACAAAAACACCCTGAAACTAACGGCCTTGAAGGCAGAGGCCGTGGAAGACAAAAAAACAAACTATGTATGCCTTGAGAGGGTCTTCGGCAGGCTCTACCGCTCCGTTGAGATACCCTTTCCGGTAAATACATCGCTGATAAAGGCCACATACAAGAACGGCGTTCTCACCATAGTAATACCGAGGGTGGAGGACAAGAGGTCTTACAAGAAAAGCGTTCCCATAGAATCCAGATAAACTAAAGGGGAGTTGATGAGCGAGGAAGAAAAAAAACTGGAGATTGACGAGCAACTTACGATACCGGGGTCTTTACCGCTTCTGCCCATAAGGGACGTCGTTGTCTTTCCCTTTATGATAGTGCCCCTCTTTGTAGGTCGAGAGCAATCCATAAACGCCGTGGACGCCGCTCTCAGTAAAGACAGACTTATCTTTACCACCACTCAGAAAGACCCCACAAAGGAAGATCCCTCCTCAAAGGAGCTCTACGAGTACGGCACGGTCTCCATGATAATGAGGATGATGAAACTTCCCGACGGAAGGGTGAAGATACTCCTGCAGGGGCTTGCCCGCGCAAGGATAAAGCGTTTCACCCAATCCATACCCTCATACATAGTGGATATTACCAGGATAACAGAGGACGTCTCCGAAGAGGTTCCCCTGAAGGTTGAGGCCATGATGCGCAATGTGCGCGATCACCTTGAACAGTTGGCCGCACTTGGCAAGGTTGTCTTTCAGGAGATCATGATGGTCATTGACAACATCAAGGACCCGGGCCGTCTTGCCGACCTTGTAGCCGCCAACCTGGGACTTAAACTCGATGAAGGCCAGAGCGTATTAGAGTCCCTGGACCCCATAGCCAGACTCGAGATGGTAAGCGGCTTCATCGTAAAAGAGCTTCAGGTAGCGGAGATGCAGGCCAGTATTCAATCCCATGCCAAAGAAGAGATGGACAAGAGCCAGAGAGAGTATTTTCTCCGCGAGCAGATGAGGGCCATCAAGGCGGAGCTTGGAGAGATGGACGAGGTAAGCGACGAGGGCGAGGAGTTCAGGGCAAAGATAAAAAAAGCCCAGATGCCCGCCGATGCGGAGAAAGAGGCGATTAAACAGGTGGACCGCCTTGAGATGATGCACCCCGACGCCGCTGAATCGGCCCTTATACGAAATTACCTTGAGTGGCTTGTGGACATACCCTGGAGCGTGCAGACAAAAGACATGCTCGATCTCATAAAGGCAAAAAAGGTCCTTGACTCCGACCACTACGACCTTGAGAAGATAAAAGAGCGCATACTCGAGTACCTTGCCGTGAGAAAACTACAAAAAAAGACAAAGGGCCCCATACTCTGTTTCATCGGCCCTCCGGGGGTTGGAAAGACCTCTCTCGGCAAATCCATAGCAAAGAGCATGGGGAGAAAATTCGTAAGGATCTCCCTTGGCGGCATAAAAGACGAGGCAGAGATACGCGGGCACAGGCGCACCTATGTAGGGGCCATGCCGGGTCGTATAATTCAGGGCATCAAGCAGGCGGGCACATGCAACCCCGTTTTCATGATGGACGAGATAGACAAGATGGGCATGGATTTTCGGGGAGACCCGGCCTCGGCCCTACTTGAGGTACTTGACCCGGAGCAGAACAACTCCTTCAGCGACCATTACCTCAATCTGCCCTTTGATCTCTCAAAGGCCATGTTCATAATGACGGCCAATATGGCTGACCCCATACCGGGCCCCTTAAAAGACAGGATGGAGACCATATATCTTCCCGGCTACACGGAAGAGGAGAAGCTGCAGATAACAAAAAAATACATTACAGACAGGCAGATGAAGGCACACGGCCTTACAAAAAAACATATGGGCCTCCCCGATGCCGCGCTGAAGAAGATAATCTCGGAGTATACAAGGGAGGCGGGGCTCAGGAACCTCGAAAGAGAGGTGGCCTCGCTCTGCAGGAAGGTAGCGCGCAAAGTGGCCGAGGGCGAGACTAAAAAAGTCTCCATACAGGCCAAAGATCTCCATAAATACCTTGGCCCCCCCGTGTACCTGCCCGAGCTTGAAAAAGAGGCAAATGTCGTTGGCCTTGCCACGGGGCTCGCGTGGACACCTGTGGGCGGCGAGATACTGAACATCGAGGCCATTATCATGCCCGGCAGGGGGAAACTCACCCTTACCGGTCATCTCGGTGACGTAATGAAGGAATCGGCGCAGGCGGCTGTGAGCTACGCGCGTTCGCGCGCCGATGATCTGGGCATTACCTCGGATTTCAAGACCATTGACATACACATACACGTACCATCGGGGGCCATACCAAAAGACGGCCCATCGGCAGGCATCACCATGGCCGCGGCCCTCATATCGGCCCTTACGAAGAGACCCATAAAAAAGGGCATCGCCATGACCGGTGAGATAACGCTACGCGGCAGGGTCCTGCCCATAGGCGGGATTAAGGAAAAGAGCCTCGCGGCGCTCCGGGCAAAGACAAGAACCATCATCATGCCCGAGAGAAACGAAAAAGACCTTGTGGAGATACCAGAAGACGTAAGGGAAAGGTTAACCTTCATCCCCGTAAGACACATGGACGATGTAGTTGAAGCCATCTTCAAAAAAAAGCCGCGGACAAAGCCAAGGTCAACGCCAAAGGCCCGCTCGCCGCGCCGGTCTAAAGAGGCCAGGGCCTGACCCCATGTCTCTTGAAGCAATGGGCGAGGATGGGATAACAGAGTTCCTTGCCCGCCGATACAGCCCCGTGGACCCGCGTGTCATAAAGGCCATCGGCGACGATACCGCGGTACTTGTAAGTCCCGGCGGTGAGGTCCTCCTTGCCACCACTGATATACTAATCGAGGATACACACTTCAAAAAGGCTCTTATTACGCCGTATCTCCTCGGGAGCAAGGCCCTTGCCGTCTCCCTCTCGGATATCGCGGCCATGGGCGGTGAGCCCTCCTTTTATCTCGTCACACTAAACCTTCCCCCCGATATAGAGGTAAACTTTTTGAAAGACCTTTACCGGGGCCTGAATAAACAGGCTAAAAAATTCGGCGCCACCCTTACAGGCGGCAACCTCTCTCGCTCAAAATCCATTTCCATTTCAACCACGGTACTGGCCAGTATGCCGGCAGATGAGGTTATATACAGGGACGGGGCCTCTCATGGAGATGATATTTATATAAGCGGCCATCCCGGTGACTCGGCCCTGGGGCTCGTGACCTTAAAAAAACATGGACGCGCCGCCATAACCGATGGTCCACTTAAGAGACAGGTGAGGAAACACCTTGAACCGGAGCCGCGCCTTGCCCTCGGTAGAGAGCTTGCCCGTAAAAAGGCTGTAACGGCAATGATGGATATTAGCGACGGCCTCCTCCTTGACCTTGGCAGACTCTGCAAGGCGAGCCTCTCCGGGGCCGTAGTAGAGGCCCATAGATTACCCATCTCAAGGGCCTTGAGGCAATCGGGCCCCAGGGCCCTGAAGATGGCCCTCACAGGTGGAGAGGACTATGAACTTCTCTTTACGGCGCGGCCCCATGAGGCCGATACAATCCGCGCCATCGGCAAGGCATCCGGCACAGTGGTTACAAAAATCGGTCGCATAGAAGAGGTCTCCCGTGGCATCTCCGCAGTAGACAGAGACGGCCGCACCATCAGGATGGGAGATAAAGCCGGCGGGTTCAGACATTTTTAAACCCCGGGGCGAAGGGGGAGAAAGGGGTTAAAGAGATTTTTAAATTAGTATAAGGCTTCTCCCATATTATTTTCTTTGCCAGGGCAAGGCCGTATCCAAGGGCGGCCACAGGTGACGTTAGTGGCCTTATCGACCCCCTATTGGTTTTCTTTGCCAAGCTTTCTTTTTTCTAAAAGAAAGCAAAAGGGGCAGGGTAGAAATTATAAATTCCGGAGATTAAGGTACAAAAACCTTTAAGAGAGGACGGCATTGGGATGAGGACACCTATAGGGTATAAGTTCATTCTGGGATTTATCGTAGTAGTCGCTGTTGCGGCCTTTGTCCCCTACTTTGTTGAGAGGGCCGATGTGGCCGAGTGGCTGAGACAGCCGCTGAGTTTTTTATGCGCCATACTCATAGGTCTTATCCTTGGCTCCATTCTCACAAAAAGGCTCACAAAGAAATTCAATCTTCTAACGGATGAGGCCCGCAGGATAAGCGGCGGCGACCTCACGCGCAGTATGGAGCTGGGGGGGGAGAAAAAATTTTTCGAGGATGAGACTACGGACCTTGAAGAGGCAATTGAACTTATGTCAACAAACCTTAAGGGGCTTGTAGAGCATATAAAAGGTACGGTGACAAACCTCAGCGAGGCGCAGGACGTCTTCAGCGGCGTAGTAACGCGGGGAGAAAACACCTCAAAGGACGTAATATCAGGCACATCAAACATATACAACGGCGCCATAGAGCAGGCCAAGCAGGTGAAGAGGGCCTCAGAGACCGTAGGCGAGCTGGCCGTGCTTGCCGATGATATTGAAAAAAAGGTCACCGAGAGCGCCAACGCATCACAACAGGTAAACTCCATGGTTCACAGGGGCGCCGTTACCTCTACATCCGCCATGGAAAAGATGGAGACAATCTTCAGAGGTATTGAAAAGACCGCCTCAGCCGCCGAGAGGCTCGGCGAGAGGCTCGGCGACATACCGAGAATACTCGATGTCATTACCCATATCTCACGGCAGACGGATTTACTGGCCCTAAACGCCACTATTGAGGCATCAAAGGCCGGTGAGCACGGCAGGGGTTTTGCCATGGTGGCCGGAGAGGTACGAAAATTCGCCGACAGCACTAACGAGAGCGTTCACGATGTCTCGACAATCGTGAAGGATCTGCGCGATGAGGTCGAGGGCGTCGTCAGCGCCGTAGGAGAGGGCACGGCAAACCTCAAGGGCGGAAGAGAAGACCTCAGGAAGATACGCGAGATACTCGCCGACATCACTATGTACACATCCGATGTGGTGGAGAAGGCCTCCCTTGTGCTCGGCCTGACGCAAAAGCAAAAGGCAAAGGCAGAGTCAACCTCTGCGCTCACCGATAAGATAGCCGCCATAGCGGGAGAGAACCTTAAGAGTACGGAGCTTATGGAAGAGGCGGTAAAGAGACACGGCTCTGCCATTACGGAGACAGTGGAGGCCTCACGCAAGCTCTCGGAGCTTTCCACGGAGCTTAAATCCGTAGTGGAAAACTTCAAGATAGGCTAAATTTTTTTCGCCCCAATATCGCCGCGGCCCGCGGAGAAAAAGGACAGGATAAATGACGGACAAGCTGGTCTTCAAACTTTCCGAGAAGCTCTACGGCATTGATACGGCCCGCGTATACGGCGTCATCGAGACAGATGACATCTATTTTCTCCCCGGCAGGAGCGGCTTTGTAAAAGGCGTTATCAGTCATCGCGGAAAAACCGTTACCGTACTCGATGGAGGCGTGCTGAGCGGTTGCTCATGCGGGCCTCGCGAGGGCCCCGGCAAGATAGTCGTTGTGCAGATAGAAGGCCAGTATCTGGGCATAGACATCAGCACCGCAGAGGTCTCTTTTCTCTGGGACAAAGAAAGGGGCAAGGCCGATGATGAAGAAAATAACCCCGGCCATGGCCTTGAGAGGGATGTATTCACAGGGGAGATTGTAGACGTACCCTGCGATACCATGTTAAATCTGGCAAGCAAAATTCTCGCCCCCGGACGAAGAAGGGTGCTCATAGCCGATGACATGAGTTTTTACCGGACCGCCGTAAAGGAGGCCCTGATATCGGGCGGCTTTCATGTGGTGGCCGAGGCCTGTAACGGGCACGAAGCCATAGAGTTGACAAAAAAGTTCCAGCCCGAGATAGTCATCCTTGATGTGGTCATGCCGGTAAAAAACGGCATAGAGGCGGCTGTTGCGATTAAGGCCCTCCCCAATCCCCCGGGGGTTGTTATCTGCTCTTCTCTTAATGATGAGGATATAATAAGAGAGGCGAAAGAGGCCGGAGCCGAGGCCTATATTACAAAACCCTTTACCAGGACAGAGGTACTTAAGACCATACTGGATCTATCCTGAAGAAGAGGGGACTACCCGGACAATGAGACGGGACCTTACAACATGGACAACTCAAAATACAAAAAGCTCTATCTAAAAGAGGCCGCCTCTCACCTTGAAGGCATTGAAAAACGTCTTCTGGCCCTTGAGAAAGAGCCCTCCAACGGTGAGATTATAGACGGGCTTTTTCGCCATTATCATTCCATGAAAGGCATGTCCGCCTCAATGGGTTACACCCCTGTAAAGGAACTCGCCCATGTGCAGGAAGACCGGTTATCGAAGATACGGGATAAAAAAACCGAGGCCACGGCAGGACTCATGGCCTCGCTCTTTTCCTCCCTTGACAGGTTAAAGGAATTTATCGGCCGTATTGAGAGGGACGAGCCCCTTGAGCAGAGATGCCCCGGAGATGAGGCACGAGCACAACAATCCACAAAAAAGCCCCCGGTGCCCGGCAACAAGGCCGCGAAAAACTCCCCCGCCCCCCCGCTGAGATTATCCGGCATGGTCAAGGTGGAGAGCTCTGTCTTTGACGAGCTCCTCTCCACGGCAGGCGAGCTTTTCATGATACTCAGCTCCTTCAAGGCCCTTACGCAGAAGATCCGTGATATTGATTTCAAGGACGGCGTGCATAACCTTGAAAAGACCGTTGAGAGGCTCCACAACCGCATTTTCTCCACGAGGATGCTACCCATAGAAGACCTTACGGGGGGTCTGCCGCGTATTGTGCGTGACATAGCCGGCAAGAGCGAGAAGGCGGTGAACCTCAAGATCAAGGGAGCGGATATAAGCGTTGACCGCGCCATACTTGATGACCTCGCCTCGCCGCTTGTGCATATTATAAGAAATGCCGTTGACCACGGTATCGAGCCCTCCGGCGAGAGGCAGGCCCTTGGCAAACCTCCGGCGGGCTCAATAATCATCAACGCCTACCAGAAGAGGCAACGCGTGGTTATCGAGATATCCGACGACGGCAGGGGTATAGACGTGGAAGGGGTTCGGAGAAAGCTTATCCAATCCGGTCTTGCCCCGCACAAGGCCGACGCCATGAGCGCCAATGAGCTCCTCATGGCAACATGCACGGCGGGGCTCAGCACCACGGACTCTGTCACCGATACATCGGGCCGTGGCGTTGGCATGGACGTGGTAAAGGACGTCGTAGAGGGGCACGGGGGCTCACTCTACATCGACTCAAAAGAGGGAGTGGGCACGACGATAAGCATGGAGCTCCCCCGCACAACATCTATCATCAGGACCCTTCTCGTAACCTCTGGAGGCGAAGAGCTTCTTGCGCCCATATCCCTAATAGAAAAGGTCGTGGAGATAGAGAATGGCATGGCGGGAGTGAGGGGATTTGAGTATGATGGTAAGGAGATACCCGTCGTGGACCTTGCAAAGCGAATGGGTATAAAGAAAGGGGCAACCCCCGGAGCCATGCTTATCGTAGAGCCCGGTCCCGGACCCGAGAGGGCCGGGACCGGGCACGTTGGCATACTCGTTGATAACTTCGGCATGGAGATGGAGGCCTACGTCAAGACCCTGTCGGCGCCGCTAATGAAGATATGGGGCGTTTCGGGCGTTACGGTGATGGGCGACGGCAGGCCCGTATTCATACTGGATATAGCGCAGATAATATCGGGCTCTGAGGTGGCGCGGGCCGTATAAGGCAACGAACTCCTTGAAACCGCCTGAAGATTTCATACGATTTTAAATTACCTTCTTTTTGAGAGTAAGAAAAAACAAGATAAGGTCCTTATGAACATCAAGACCATGAAAAAACTTCTTGAAGACGTAAGAAAGGGACGGATTGATATCAAGGCCGCCCTGGAACGGCTGAGGTTTTTGCCCTATGAAGAGCTTGAGTTCGCCACCATAGATACGCACAGGTCGCTACGAAGAGGCTTTCCCGAGGTCATCTTCGGCGAAGGCAAGACAACGGCTCAGATAAGGGAGATAGCCAAAAAGCTCGGGGAAAAAGGCGAGAACGTCCTTATTACGAGGCTCGATGTGGCCAGGGCCCGCCTCCTCCGCAGGACCTTCAAGGCAAGCGTATACAATAAGCTCGCAAGGACGCTTTTTATCGAGGCGCATCCCGTTGTAAAGACCGGCCGCGGCGAGATACTTGTCATAAGCGCGGGCACGTCTGATATACCCGTTGCCGAGGAGGCGGCTGTAACGGCCGAGTGCATGGGCAACAGAGTAAAGCGCCTCTACGACGTCGGTGTATCGGGGCTTCACAGGCTACTTCATAAAAAAGAGGAGCTCGGCGCCGCCATGGTCCTCATCGTAGTTGCCGGCATGGAAGGGGCCCTGCCAAGCGTAGTCTCGGGGCTTGTGGCCAGACCCGTTATAGCCGTACCCACAAGCGTTGGATACGGCGCCAACCTCGGCGGCATGACCACCCTTCTGGCCATGCTCAACTCCTGCGCTTCCGGCGTATCCGTAGTGAATATAGACAACGGCTTTGGCGCAGGTTACGCCGCGGCCCTTATCAACAAGGAGTAAGGGGGGCAAATATGGATATCGTCTACATAGACTGTGCCATGGGCATAAGCGGCGACATGTTCCTCGGGGCCATGATAGACCTTGGCGTAGACCTGGCGCTCATAAAAGAAACCCTTGAAAAACTCCCCATTGATAGCGCCGAAATAGATATCATTACCTCGAAAGAGGTGCGTCATTCCATTACGGGCACGGCCTTCAAGGTTCGGGTAAAAGAGAGTAAGGATCACCGTAGCTACCGCGCCATAAAGTCGATGATAGAAAAAAGCGCCTTCCCTTCGCGCGTCGAGGAGTTGAGCCTCGCTATCTTCGATCTAATAGCCAAGAGCGAGGGCCTTATTCACGGCATCCCGCCAGAGGATGTTCACTTTCATGAGATAGGGGCCATTGACTCCATAATAGACATAATCGGCGCCGCCGTTGCCGTTAACGCCCTTGGGAACCCGTCTTTTTTCGCCTCTCCCGTGGCCCTCGGGCAGGGCATGGCAAAGACCATGCACGGCATCATACCCATACCGGCTCCCGCCACCCTTGACATACTAAAAGGCGTACCCACGGTAGCGGGCCCCGCCCCATTTGAGCTTACCACACCCACGGGGGCGGCCATTATAAAGACACTTGCAACGGGGTTTGGCCCCATGCCAGATATGGTTCTGGAGGGCACGGGCTACGGGGCCGGGAAAAAAGACTTTGCCGGGGCCGCAAACCTGCTGAGGGTTATAACGGGCAGACGAGGGGAAAAAGCCGATGAGATTGAGAGACTTATCGTCCTTGAGGCAACTATTGACGATATGACGGCCGAGATCGGGGGCTGGCTTATGGAAAGACTCCTCGCCGCCGGGGCCCTTGATGTCTTTTATACCTCTGCGCAGATGAAAAAATCAAGACCCGGTCTTTTACTGAGTGTCCTGGCAAGAGAGGGCAAAAAAGAGGCCCTCCTTGATACGATATTCTCCGAGTCAACAACCATAGGCGTAAGAACGCACAGGGTAGAACGGCACTGCCTCCAGAGGACTATCCGGGAAGTAGAGACACGCTACGGGACCCTTCCCGTCAAGATTTCATCGTGGCAGGGCAGGACCGTAAATATCCAACCTGAGTATGAGGCCTGTAAACAACTGGCGCTAGCGCGGGGCATACCCCTTAAAACCGTAATGGCCCTGGCAAGGGCCGCCTGTGAGGCCAATGAAAAAAAATAACCCCACACTTCCACTATCATCTCATAAAGAGACTTTTATCACTGAAGCGCTGCAATATTTATCCTATGATTCACTTAAAGGTGGTTCTTTCTATTAGAATCCTCTAACGATTACAGACTCTCTTCATTAACTTCCGCTCTCTGTACGGGGGGCAAAGGACCCCTTTCTGAAAAGGGGTATTAAAGACAGCGATGAAGATACACTGCTGGGGCTCAAGGGGCTCTGTGGCCGTCTCTGGCAAGCAATACCTGAAGTACGGCGGAGACACCACCTGCGTTGAGATAATGGGCGAGGACGGTGAGATTATAATCCTTGACGCCGGCACGGGTATACGCGCCCTTGGGAACAAATTGGAAAAAGAGCAGAGATTAATGATAAACCTGCTCATAACCCATGCCCACTGGGACCACCTCTCGGGCTTCCCCTTTTTCTCACCCCTTTACGACAAAAAAAGCCGTATAAATGTCTACGGCCCCCAACCCACACAGGCATCCCTTAAAAAAATTGTCTCAAAGACAATGAGCGCCCCTTATTTTCCCATAGAATTCGAGGATATTCTGGCTGAGATCGCCTTTCCCGTCATGCATGGCAAAGAGTACTCCATAGGCTCCGTCCTTGTACAGACCATCCCCTTAAGACACCCCAGCGAGGGTGTAGGCTACAGGCTCACTCAGCACGGCAAATGCTTTGTATTCATGACGGACAACGAGATTGACCGCAATTACAGTAACGGGCTCAGCTACAACGACTATGTGGAATTCGTCCGCGGTGCCGACCTTATCTTCCATGACGCCGAGTACTCCATGGAGGAGTACAAAAAAACAAAGGGATGGGGACACTCGGCTTACCTTCATACCGTAAGGCTCGCACTTGAGGCCGGGGTAAAGGCACTGGGGCTCTTTCACCACAACCAGGACAGAACAGACTCCGAGATTGAGGCCATAGTAGATGAATGCCGGGAACTTATAGAGAAAGAGGGCTCGTCCATGAGGTGCTTTGCCGTGGCCAGTGGAGATGAGGCAAGTCTTTAGTCCTCCCTTTAAGCCTTACCGGGCCAGACCTTTACGAGATATTGTTCCATAAAAATATTTTTCTTATACTCACAAAAAAGAGGCCCCTCCTCTACCGGAGGGGCCTCTTTGTAATCTTAAGGTGACTTTTTTAAATTGGCGAATAAGCATCCGAGTGCGCTACATATCTACCCTCTTCGCAACGCCCCGGGTCTGTATCGCACCAAATCTACTCGTCAATTATCTCCCGCGGGACATCGTCTATTCTGGCATTTTTCTGTAATGTTTCCAGTTTATCTTCCTTCTCCTGAAGGGCCTCTCTATCCTTTATTATCTCTTTTTTATACCTCTTGTAATTGGCCACCTCTGACTCTCCAAACATCTGGCCAAAACGCCTTCCACCCTCAAAAACTACAATAAACTGCCTCTTTTTATCAATCCCGTCTTTCAATGCATCAATCTCATTATGGAGGTTATCAAAGGCCGCCTTCCACCAATCTAATGTATGCTCACCATAGAGCTTTGGGGCCTTTTTAATGACCCTTGTAGGAGGTATGTATATGGGAACATTTTCAAGACGCCTTTTATGCTGGGGCTTTATCTTGAAGACCTTGACCCCATGGCGCTTATGCTCGGGCACCTTACCCATGTCATCGGTAATATGGAGCACCCCCTTCGCGTCCTCCCACTTGTAAAGGTCCGCGTAGAGAGGCGCGGCACCAAAGACAAAGACAATAGCGGCTATTGGGGTAAATAAAACAAACACCCTTTTCAAAAGGCCTCGTGGCGTGCTATTCATGAAAGAACCTCCTTATAGGATTATACTTTACCGCCCCTCTTGAGTCAAATGCCCCTTTCACCGGAGGGTTATTCTCCAAAGGTCTTTACCTCAAGGCCGCTACCCTCCGTGGCCAGCTCTACGGCCCCGTCACGGTCTGTCCTCAAGACCCTTGCCCCGGCCTTTTCGTAACGGGCGAGGCTCTGCCTTGATGGGAAACCAAAGCGGTTCCACCTTCCAACGGATATTACTACTACGCGCGGGCTCATGGCCTTTAAAAATTCCGGAGTGGAGCTTGTACTGCTCCCGTGGTGCGGGGCCTTCAAGACGTCGGCCGCGATGTCCTTCAGGGTAGATATATAGGCCTCGGCAGGGGCCTCGATGTCGCCTGTAAAGAGAAAACTTCTCGCCCCGTACGTAAGCCTTACAACAAGCGACCTGTCATTTAAATCCGCCGCAACACCTGGAACAAGTGGAAGGACATCAACCTTTACGCCATCTATGAGAAAGGTTTTTCTCTCCCTGCCAAGAATAATCCTTGGCACGCCGCCCTTTGTAAGAGCTTCGCCAAGGGTGCCAAGGTCTCCGAGGCCGTTCCACCAGAAGGCGCCCACGGGAAAGTTGGCGGCCACATATGGAAGCCCGCCCATGTGGTCCTGCTGAGCATGGCTTAAGACCATGTAGTCCAGACGCTTTATCTTCTTATATCTGAGTAACGGCGCTACAATGCCCTTACCGGTATCAAAATCACCCCCCCTGAAACCACCTCCGTCAATGAGCATAACCGCGCCATGTGGAAACTCGATAAGAGAGGCGTCGCCCTGGCCCACGCTTATAAAGGTCACCTTAAGCCACGGGTTCCGTGCCCGCACAACATGGGGGTAGGCGATTAAGGAGATAAGAACGACCATACTGACGGGTGCGAGGTATCTATAAAAACGGCTTTTGTTAATAGAAAAAAGGCAGAAAATGAAGAGATACATCAAAAAGACCTCAAGAGGCGACGGCCTTCCAAGGTGCATGGAAGAAAAACCAGGTCCGGCAAAGGCCCTGACAATAGCGAACTGAAGACCGGCAACGGCCCCGGCGATGTGAAAACCCAAGGCCGCGAGCGTAGCAGATATGGGGATAAAGACCGCCGAGATAAATATGGCCTCTACGAGAATAGTGGTTACAGGCAGAATAATGAGGTTGGAGAGTACGCCAACCGTGGAGACGCGGCTGAAGTAATAGACCACCGCGGGCCATGTACCGATAGATGCCGCTATGGTTACGACAAAAAGGCCAAGGCCGTTCTTCTTAAACTTAAACCCGATTCCCCGGAGACGGGACCAGATCCACGACTCACCGTGAATTAGCTGTAATTTATCCGCCTCTTCATCGCCCCTATCAAAAAAGGCGAGTACTTTGGGTGAGATATAGAGGATAAAAAATACGGCAAGAAAAGATAGTTGGAAAGAGGCCTCGAATAAAGCGGCGGGCGCCATTACAAGTATAATCAGGCCGGCCATGGCAAGGGTATTATAGAGGCTTTTACCCCTGTCGATTGTGACGGCGATGATTAGCGCCACGGCCATGATAACGGCCCTCTCAGTTGGCCGGGAAAAGCCCGCCATAAAGCCGTAAGCAAGGACGGGAAGGAGGCTTAAGAGGAGGGCCGTTTTTTTTACATTTATGCGAAGCGTGAGAAAGGGGCAGAGTTTCAGGAAAAAAATTATGATGCTGTAAGTAAAAAAGGCCACTATGCCAACGTGAAGCCCTGATATGGCAAGTATATGGGCCACGCCGGCGCGCGTAAAGGCCGAGCGCGTCTTAACGGAAAGCCCGCTCTTATCACCCGTTACAAGGGCCTTTAGAATCTCCTGATTCGCGGCCCCAGAGGCCGTGATAAAGGCGTTTATCCCCTTTCTTGCCCTTGCCGAGGTTGTTAAAATTCCGGGCCCGGCGCGCCGAAGCCTTATTATCCAGCGCGGGCTTCTTACGGAGCCCAGGGCCTCCACTCCACGGGCCCGTAGCCAGCGCACATAATCAAACTCGCCGGGGTTGCCAAAGTTATGAGGGAGCTTAAGGTGACCGAGAAAACGCACAACATCGCCTCGCCCAATGCCCTCTGTGCGGCCGCTTACTGCGAGCCTTACGCCTCCCGTTGTCTCTTGTCTATGCCCGTCTACAAAAAGGCTCTTCGCCGCGACGTTCACGCGGGTGTAACGCCCAGTAAAGACAGGCTCGCTCATAACCACTCCCGTTACGTCATATAGGGGCCGAAGACGCCTGCCTGCCCCGATGCTGTCATCAACGCTATGGGAGATATGGCCCGGAGGAAGTAACCCCGGCCCGTAGGGGCGGATAAAGAGCATGCCTAAAAAGAAGAAAACAGGGATTATGATAAGGGTATTAAATCTCCAAGCCCTGAAAAAAGCTATGGCAGGGAGCATGGCGGCGAGTGCTATCAGGGTATATAGTATGGCAGACGGAGGGGCAAAACTCCCGCCCGCCATGATACCCATGGCAAAGGCCGCAAAAACCGGCACAAGAGGGGCCAACTGTAAACCTTTTCTTGTTGAGATATCCATTCTAATAAAGGCCCTTGCCACTAAACTACCGATTAAAAAACGCCCTTAAGTTGAACCAAGATTTTAATATAAACAACAACCTATTTAAAGGGAATAAAAAAGAGCGGCAGGTGAAGCCATGCAGAGGGGGGAAAAGGAATAATTCATTGCGGGAAAATATGTATCGCGTTAGAATAGCCCTGCAGGCACTTGCGGCGAAGAGAACCCGCCATATGGACCCTACAGGAGAGACAGGAATATTTTATTTTGAGAAGTTAAAGCGGGCCAGGGATATGCAGGATAAGAGCTGTAGAACTCGCCGGTGATCACCGCCCCCCATAGGACACTCAACAAAAAGGATAAACAAAATGAGATACAGAGGCGCACTTTTCTCCATCGTGACTACAGTGATATTGCTCACGGCCCTTACCCTGCCCTCCTACGCCGGGTGGTTAGAGGTTGACAAAAACTCGGGGACAATGTCCATATCCGGGGCGCTTATCAAGGTAATGCCCTCGGATAACTCGGGGCTATGGACGATAATGGATATGAATAAGGGCATTGTAACCATGGTGGACAAGAAGAAAAAGACCTACACGCTCATCGACCCGGAGAAGTTCTGCTCCGATGTAACGGATATGATGGGGAACATGATGGCCGGGATGACCCCGGAGCAACGCGCCATGATGAAGCAGATGATGGGCGGCTCAGGGCCCAAAAAGGCGCCCGTTGTAAAGGTCATGAGTATGGGTTCCGGCGGCAAGGTAGCGGGTTACGCTACGACAAGATACAGCGTTACCGTGGATGGCCTGCCCTATAAAGACGTCTGGCTCGCCACCAGGGCCCCTATCATGGCCGAGATGAAAAATTTTATAAGAAAGTCATCGGAGATGAGCGCGAAGATGGAGAGTTGCACGAAGATGGCCCCGGGCATGGACCGTAGCGCCTCCCCGGAGGTGAGTAAAGAGTACGCCGCGCTTGCGGAAAAGGGCTGGCCCATGAAGGAGCTTGACAGGCGGACCCACAAGGTAGGTAAAGAAGTTAAAAGCCTTGAGAAAAAGACCTTCCCCGCCTCGGCCTTCCGTGTACCCGCAGGGTATAAAAAGGTTGAGATGCGAAAGCTGATGGGCGGGGGGGGGTAGAGGGGATTTCGTCCCACCGGAAAAAATTCTATTTCAAGAACAAGTCCTGATTTCAGAGGGGCAGAAGAAGGCAAAGCCTTTACTTTATGGTGTAAGACGCAAATGGTAAGGGTATGGTTCTTGGTGGGCTGTGCCCATGCTACGAGACTTTCAATTGACTTAGTAGAAGCTTAACCCTATACTCCTATCATAACGAGATACGACTTTAGGCCAGTTTAACGCAAGCAATAGGCCTTTATTGTTACATGGGAAGAAAAATGCCAAAAACCCAATTTATATCTATGTCCTCCACCAAGGATCGTATTGTAAATAAAATGGAGATACAGCATCCTTTTTTACATTTGTTTGATGCTTCTTCTCTTCGATATTTTGCCCTGCAAAACAGAAGATATCTTGGCAACAAATATAAGTTACTGGACTTCATAGATGATATTGTAACGAAAGAATGTTGCGATATTAAAGTATTCTGTGATATTTTCGCAGGGACTGGTGTTGTCGGACAAAAATTTAACAAAAAGAATTTAAAAATAATAAGCAACGATATTTTGAAAAGTAATTATATCCCATTAAAGGCTTTTCTTGGCACTACACAAATCAATAACAAAAACGTTCTACAAAAGATTCGTTTCCTAAACAATCTGAACGTCATTGAAGATAATTATTTTTCAGCTCACTTTGGTGGAACCTACTTCACTATAGAAAATGCTCGAAAAATAGGTGCAATTCGTGAAAAGATAAACGAAATTTCAGAAGGCAAAGAAGAAAAATTTACCTTACTCACTTCCCTGCTGTACGCAACGGATAAAGCCGCTAACACAGTTGGCCATTACGACGCTTATAGAAAAAATTTAGATACAACTCTTCCCTTGCGCTTACTCATCCCTAACATTGCATTAGATGATAACTCAGGAAATGATATTTATAATGAAGACGCTAACCAACTAATAAAAAAAATCATTTGCGACGTGCTGTATATAGACCCTCCATATAATTCCAGACAATATTCCGACACGTATCATCTTCTTGAAAATCTATCCACTTGGCAAAAAACACCCGTGTACGGCAAGGCAAAAAAGATGGACAGATCACACATTAAGAGCGAATATTGTCTAAAATCAGCATGTAAGGCATTTGCAGACCTAATTAGTAATGCAAAATGTAAATATATCCTAGTTTCTTACAATAACACTGGCGAAACAAAAGATGGCCGTTCTAATGCAAAGATTCATGATGGAATAATAATCGATATTCTTAAAATCCGTGGCGTGGTTAAAGTTTTTGAACGAAGATATAAGGCCTTTACCGCCGGTAAAAGTGGCACACAAGGTCATACAGAACGTATTTTTTATTGCAAGGTAACCAACTAATCAATATGATTAAACCTTGGTCAATATCAACAACAGTAAGAAACCCTGATAGATTAAGGGACTTTTTAAGCGTCCTCAAGCTTCTTGATGGAGAGCCATTTAATACAGAAAACCAAATCAAATATCAGATACTCCTAATTCAAAATAAAGCATATAAGCCAAACGACTTGACGAGTGTCCAAGAAGAATATTTCAAAGATTTCGAAATGGCAATGCCATTTACGGTAGCGCAGAGCATTTTTAATGCACAAAATTATGTTGACCCGGCCATGCGTGGAAGGAATTCTGCTGCGCCCCTTAATAAGATGGGGCTGTGTATTGCGAAACAATCTGCTGAAATGATAAAAATAACTCCATTAGGAGAATATTTTCTTTCTGAGGATTACGATTTAGGCAAGCTTTTCTTCTTCCATTTCATGAAGTGGCAACTGCCTAACCCTGACAGCAGAAGATTTCGTTCCAGTGATGGCTTTGCTATCAAGCCTTTTATTGGTACGTTGCATCTAATAAAGGCAGTTAACAGTAAATGGCAGAACTTGGGCAATAATCCAATTGGTATTAGCAAAGAAGAATTTTCGTTATTTGCGCCTACACTTATTCATTATCTAAATATAGACCGCCAAGCCGTTAAGCTGATAGAATACCGAATTGGTTTGCGTAGACAAATAACAGAACAAAAAAGACAGGATTTCAGAGATGAATACAGAAGACAGTTTGGATCTGAATTTTTAGGAAGCCATGATCGGGTAGCCGTGGACTCGCTTCTGAAAAATCT
>CAZSAY010000008.1:0-45574 GCA_964605225.1 uncultured Thermodesulfobacteriota bacterium
TCCAACAAGGTCATCGCCGTCATAGGCGACGGCTCCATGACGGCGGGGCTCGCCTATGAGGGGCTCAACCAGGCCGGTCACCTTAAAAAAGATTTAGTAGTAATACTTAATGATAACGAGATGAGCATCTCGCAGAACGTAGGCGCGCTCTCGACTTTTCTCAGCCGCAAGATTACGGGGCGTTTCGCTCAGAAACTAAAGGGCGAGGTCGAGAGCTTTATCGAGTCCATACCAAAGATAGGCGGTCGCCTCATGGGTATCGCCAAACGGGCCGAGGATTCTCTCATCACCTTTCTTACGCCGGGCATGATCTTCGAGGGCTTTGGTTTTAATTATCTCGGTCCCATAGACGGACACGACATGGGGCTTCTTGTTAAGACCCTCCGGGATGTAAAAGAGTTAAAGGGGCCTATCCTTGTCCATGTTATTACAAAAAAAGGCAAGGGCTACGCGCCTGCCGAGGCAAAGCCTTCAGCGTTTCATGGTGTAGGCCCATTTGACCCCGAGACAGGCGTTGTCCGGAAAGGCTCTGCCGTCTCTTACACAAAGGTCTTCAGTGAGGCGCTCATAGACGTTGCGGCTAAAAATAAAAAGGTACTTGCCATTACCGCGGCCATGCCCGGTGGAACGGGCCTTGCGACATTTCAGGAGAGATTCCCCGAGAGGTTCTTTGACGTTGGTATCGCCGAACAGCACGCCCTTACCTTTGCGGCGGGTCTCGCAACAGAGGGTTTTATCCCAGTTACGGCCATTTACTCCACCTTTTTACAGCGGGCCTTTGACGAGGTATGTCACGATGTATGTCTGCAGAATCTGCACGTTGTCATGGCCCTGGACCGCGCCGGTATCGTAGGTAGCGACGGGCCCACTCATCACGGAATATTTGACATATCATTTCTACGGAGCCTGCCTAATATTGTTATGGCGGCGCCAAAGGACGGTGAAGAACTGCGTAACCTTATCTACTCGGCCATGAGATATAACTCTCCCGTTGCCATAAGGTACCCCAGGGGCGCAGTTGATGGTGATTACGGGAGGCGCAGATTCTCTTTTATCAAGCCCGGTACGGCAGAGGTGCTTGTAAAGGGCTCTGATCTTACCATATTAGCCCTCGGCTCCATGGTATACCCCGCCATGGAGGCGGCAAGGGCGCTTGAAAAAAGCGGCATCAAGGCGGCCGTTGTAAACGCGCGTTTCGTTAAGCCCCTTGATGAGGCCCTTATAACCAGCATGGCCGGCGACTCCGGCCACATTGTAACCGTTGAGGAGGGCGCCCTGCAGGGCGGTTTTGGAAGCGCCGTCCTTGAGCTTCTTGAGCAGCGGGGGATTCAATGTGCCCTTAAGAGGATAGGTGTGCCTGATGCCTTTGTTGAGCATGGGACCCAGGGGGAACTTAGAGCGGCCCTCGGTCTTGACGCAAGGGGCATAGAAGAGAGTGTAAGGGCCTTTATGAGTAGCGCTCATATCGAGCCCAGAGTGGTGGCCAACTAAGCCCCCCAGGAGCGAGAGGGGGCCTTGAGGGGGAGGGGGGACGAAAGGGAGTTGGTGAAAGAGGCTCTCCCATAAGTTGTAGCGAGGGGCGAGGGGCGAGAAAGGGCGAGGGGCGGGAAGGGGCGAGTATGAGTTGGGAAGGTTGGCGCAAGGGCGCGAGGCGGGGGGTAAAGACGGGGAGGGGCAATGGGGCGGGGATAGTCATTCGCATATAATCTTCAAATATACAATAAAGAGCATCCTTTCATCCCATCCATGCCTGATTCCACCTGCGGTCATATATACACAGATAAAAATCCATTAAGAGGTCGCCTCTACGAAGTGGCTAAGAAGATATTGAAGATGAGGCTCGATGAGGCCCTTCTTGCTCGCGGACTCGCCCATACCATAGAGAAGGCACGGGCCCTGGTAATGTCGGGAGAGGTCTCTGTTCAGGGCAAAATGGTCGATAAGGCCGGGCACTCTGTTGCCGTGCATAGCGAGATAACCCTGAAGGCAAAGTCCCCTTATGTGGGTAGAGGCGGGTTCAAACTCGCCGGACTTCTCGATGCCGCGGGTTTTGACCCCGCCGGCCTTACGGCCATTGACGTAGGCTCGTCTACGGGCGGGTTCACCGATTGCCTTCTTCAGCGGGGTGTGACAAAAGTCCATGCCGTGGATGTTGGAGTAGGTATAATAGACTGGCGGCTGAGGACCGATGCCCGCGTCCATCTGCTTGAGGGCAGGAACATACGCAAACTCGACCCATCGGAGGTGGGAGAGCTTGTCGATTGCGCTGTTATGGATATCTCGTTTATATCCCTTAAAAAGGTCCTGCCCCTTATGAAGGCCTTTGTGAAAAAAGGCGCAAGGATATTTGCCCTCATAAAACCCCAGTTCGAGGCGGCAAGGGATGAGGTGGGAGAGGGCGGTGTGGTAAAGGATGCCGGGATACAGGCAAGGGTGGTGAAGGATATGATGGCCTTTGCCGTGGGCTCCGGGTTCAGGGTTCTCCGTACAGTGGAGTCGCCTGTAAGAGGGGCCAAAGGCAACAGGGAGTTCTGGATAGACCTTGAGCTTATATAACACCTTCATACGATCCTCCGCTTAAAGGCTACCTGGGAGCGGCCAGTGAGATGTGTTTTGGGTGTTGCCATCACTTCTTTATTCTGATAATATAAACAATCGTAACCTGGTATTCTGCAAGGTTTTTTAAAAGCGTAAGGAGTCCTCTATGTATGAGATTACCGAAAAGATAGAGCTTTCCCATGGCGTCTATATCTTCAGGATAAAGGCCCCGGGCATCGCAAAAAAGCGAAAGGCCGGCCAGTTCGTTATGATACGAACAGACGAGCACGGCGAGAGAGTTCCCTTTACCATCATGGACTCTGATCTCGAAGAGGGCACCATAACCATCCTTGTTCAGGAGGTTGGAAAATCCACATCCGTACTCTGCGGCATGAATAAGGGCGACTCCATACTTGACGCCGTCGGCCCACTCGGCCACCCCACCCATATTGAAAAGTACGGTACCGTGGTCTGCATCGGCGGCGGCATAGGCACGGCCCCGGTCCTGCCCATAGCCAAGGCCATGAAGGCCGGTGGCAACAGGATACTTTCCATCATAGGGGCGAGGACACATGGCCTTGTAATACTTGAAAAAGAGATGAAAGAGGTTAGCGACGAATTATACGTTACCACCGATGACGGGAGCTACGGCCATCATGGTTTTGTTACAGAAGTGCTTAAAAAGTTTCTTGAGGAAGGCGACACAATCGACACCGTCCTTGCCGTTGGCCCTCTTCCAATGATGAAGGCCGTATGCAAGGTTACGGAGCCCTTTAAGGTAAATACCATCGTGAGCCTCAACCCCATTATGGTAGACGGCACGGGCATGTGCGGTGCCTGCAGGGTTACCATAGGCGGCGTGAACCGTTTTGTATGCGTTGACGGACCTGAGTTCAATGGACATGAGGTCGACTTTGACGAGATTATCAAGCGTAACAGAACGTACTTCAAGGAAGAGAAGCTTGCCATGGAGGAGCTTACCTATCACGAAGGCCCAAGATGCTACGAGGAGGGATAGGCGTTGACTGATTCCAAGGACAAGAAGAAACTTACGCCCACAAGGACTCCCATGCCGGAGCAGGACCCGGCGAAACGTGTGCATAATTTTTATGAAGTGCCAATGGGGTATACGCCCGAGCAGGCCATGGAAGAGGCCAAGCGCTGTATCCAGTGTAAAAAACCGCGCTGTGTCGGCGGATGTCCCGTTAATATCGATATACCCTGGTTCATAAGGTACATAGCCGAGGGAAAATTCCTTGAGGCCGCCCATAAGCTCAAGGAGACCAATGGCCTGCCTGCCGTCTGCGGCAGGGTATGCCCGCAGGAAGACCAGTGTGAGAAGGTCTGTGTCGTGGGGATAAAAGGCGAGCCTGTCTCCATCGGCAGGCTTGAGAGATTTTCCGCTGATTTCGAGCGGGACCACGGCGAGGTCGCCGTGCCTGTCATACCTACCTCAACGGGCAAGAAAGTGGCCGTTGTGGGAGGTGGGCCATCGGGCCTTACCGTTGCTGGAGACATGATAAAAAAAGGCCATAAGGTTACTATCTTCGAGGCCCTGCACATGGCCGGAGGCGTCCTTGTCTACGGCATACCCGAGTTCAGGCTTCCAAAGAAGATAGTTGAGGCCGAGGTTGATTACCTGAAACGCATGGGCGTTGAGATACGCCTTAACGCCGTTATCGGTAAGATAGAGACCATTGATGAGCTCTTTGAGGATGGTTATGATGCCGTTTTTATCGCTACAGGAGCGGGCTTTCCCAAGTTCATGAAAATCCCCGGCGAGAACCTCGTGGGCGTCTACTCGGCAAACGAGTACCTTACAAGGGTAAACCTCATGAAGGCCTACGAGTTCCCTGATTATGACACCCCTGTTATTCTGGGCAGGCATATAGTCGTAATAGGGGCCGGTAACACGGCCATGGACGCATCAAGGACGGCGCGCCGTCTTGGTCCCGAGGATGTGACCATAGTATACAGACGCTCAAGAGAAGAGATGCCGGCAAGGACTGAAGAGATACACCACGGCGAGGAAGAGGGGCTTAAGTTCCGGCTCCTTACAAACCCGAAACGTTTTATAGGCGACCATGAGGGTAAACTTACGGCCGTGGAGTGCGTTAAGATGGAGCTTGGAGAACCCGATGAGTCCGGCAGGCGAAGACCGGTAGAGATAGAGGGCTCGGAGTTTACCATAGAGTGCGATGTGGCCATTATCAGCGTGGGTAATGACGTCAATCCCCTCGTTCCCCACTCCGCGCCTGATATGAAGGTTACAAAATGGGGCACCATTATTATAGACCAGGCAACGGGCAGGACTAACAAAAAGGGCGTCTTTGCCGGCGGTGACATTGTGCGCGGCGGGGCCACGGTTATCCTTGCCATGGGTGACGGCAGGCGAGCCGCCAATTCCATGCATGAGTTCTTTGAAACAGGTGAATGGTAAGGGGCCGGTAATCAGGCGTTGGTATAATGCTTTTAAGTAGCTATAAGAGGGCCGCGAGGCCCCCTGACAATATGGGGCGCGGATTGTATTTTTAATGGTAAAAATTTGCCCCGGTATTGGTTTTCTTTGTCCTGTTTTTTTTTCCAAAAGAAAGCAGGAGGGCTATAACCCGGTCCGGTAAAATCGGTCCGGGTATTTTTTTTATCGTTGATTACGGCCACGGATAATGGTATAGCGTGACTTGAGCTCTTTTTTTACACCGGGGTATTTGGAAAGGGCCGGTCTAAATAACCTCTTGGAGATTTTTTTGTGCCGGAACTTAAAAAGATACTCTTTGTCTGCGTAGGTAATACGTGCAGGAGCCAGATGGCCGAGGGCTTTGCCGGGGTTCACGGCAGAGGTGCCGTAGAGGTGCGAAGCGCTGGAACGAGCGCCGCCGGGTTTGTAAACGGCACGACAATAGAGGTGATGAGAGAGCGGGGCCTTGATATCAGTGGACAGAGCTCCGACCAGCTTACAGACGAGATGCTTGAGTGGGCCGATGTTGTGGTTACACTTGGCTGTTGCTCCGCGGACGAGATATGTCCCATATCGTTTAAAGGAGAAAAAATTGACTGGCCCGTAGAGGACCCGCTTGGCAGACCAATTGAAGAGACGCGGCGCATAAGGGACGAGATAGAGCAGAGAGTTAAGGGGCTTATAAAAGATGAGCAAGGGTAATAAGATACTCGTTGTTGACGATGAGGAGGATATACTTAACCTTCTCGATTATACTCTTTCGCGTGCGGGTTTTGATGTCTTAACGGCAATGGACGGCCCCGAAGCCCTTGATATAGCCCTCAAAAAGGCTCCCTCTCTTATAGTCCTCGATATAATGCTTCCTGATATGGATGGTACCGATGTCCTGAAGAGGTTAAAGGGTAATGAGACGACACGGCAGATACCCGTGATAATGCTTACGGCAAAGGGTGATGAGATAGATAAGATTGTGGGTCTTGAGCTCGGCGCCGAGGACTATGTGACAAAACCCTTCAGCCCAAGGGAATTTATCCTGAGGGTCAAGGCCGTATTAAAGCGGTCCGGTAGTGGCCCCGTTGAAGAGAAGACTATCTCACATAAGGAGATTATCCTTGACATAGAGAGGCACAGAGTTCACGTTGACGGCGATCTGATCTCACTGTCTTCAAAAGAGTTTAAACTCCTCCATAAACTCATGTCTTCGAGCGGAAGGGTCCTTTCCAGGGACGGTCTTCTTGATACTGTCTGGGGTGAGGACTGTTACGTTACTCAGAGGACCGTTGATACACATATAAGGCGTCTTCGCGCCAAGCTTCTCGTTGCGGGTAGGTATATAGAGACCGTTCGGGGGGTTGGATACAGGTTTGTAGAGTAGATAACGGGCAAGACGGCCCTGCCTTACACGGCGGCCTTGGCCTTAAGAGGGGTTAATTTAAGAGGTGGATAAAAATTTTATCCTTGAGGCAGTTGCGCGCGAAATGCGCACCGGTATAATCGTCCTTGATAGCACCGGGTTTGTTCGGTACGCGAATCCCTTTTTTTTGAGTCTTTTTCCGGCCTGCGGTCCCGCCCTTGGTGAGCATATAAGGGATATAATAAAAAACAGTACCCTCCTTCAGGCTGTTGAGTCTTTTTCCGGCCAGCACGATGGCGATCCAGAGGAGATAGAGATAGAGGAGGCCGAGAGGCACCTTAATGTCAGGCTGGTGGGGCTACATGAAGACGGCTCGCCAAGCCTCCTTATTTTTCTTAGAGATATTACGGAAGAAAAACGTGTGGAGACGATTAAGAAGGATTTTGTGGCCAATGTCTCCCATGAGCTTCGGACCCCTCTGGCAAGCATAAAGGGGTACTCGGAGACGCTGCTTGATGATGATGTTGAGAGGGGTAAGCAGAAGGAATTTCTTGAGATTATAGACCGTCATGCCACGAGGATGTCGAGGATTATTGACGATCTTCTTATTTTGTCGAGGCTGGAGTCCAGCGCCGTCTCCCTTGTCTCGGCCACTGTGGACATAAAGGAACTTATAGGCACCATAGTCAAGGGTTGCCTCAAGGGGGCCCAGGACAAGGCCATTACCATCAAGGCGGAGTTGCCTGACGTTCTTCCCTCCGTGCTTGGAGACAGGGACAGGCTTGAGCAGGTAGTGGTAAACCTCATTGACAATGCCATAAAATATACGCCTTCAGGCGGCAGGGTGACGATTAGCGCAGAGGGGTATGACGATGAGGTGCGCGTAGACGTAAGCGATACGGGCATAGGCATACCTGCCGAGGATATATCAAGGATATTCGAGCGCTTTTACAGGGTTGACAAGGCGAGGAGCCGCGCCCTTGGAGGCACGGGGCTTGGCCTTGCCATAGTCAAGCACATCGTACAGGGCCATGGCGGCAGGCTTGATGTGACCAGCGAGCTCGGCGTGGGCTCTACCTTCAGTTTTTTTCTCGCCTCAAAGGCACCGGTCCCCATATCCGCCGCTGAGTCGAGAGGGGCCGTGTAAGCGGTTCCTGTTCTTTACCCCCTTTGATGCGCGCGGGGGAGACGGCGCTATTACTCCATAATCCTCACTACCCCATACGCGGTACCTTTCCATATGAGTGAAGTTAATTCCATAATCAAGGTGAGAGACCTTGTAAAGAAGTATAACGGTGTCCCTGCCGTAAGGGGTGTTTCCTTTGATGTATACGCAGGGGAGGTTTTCGGGTTTCTCGGCCCCAACGGCGCCGGAAAGACGACTACCATAAATATCCTCTGCACGCTCCTTGGTTTTGATTCGGGCTCTGTCCATGTCAATGGTTTTGATTGCAGAAAAAATTCCCATGCCGTGCGCTCTTCCATAGGGCTTGTATTTCAGGAGGTCACCCTTGACAATCAGCTCACCGCCTATGAGAACCTGAAATTTCACTGCTACATGTACAACATGGACGGCAAGACGACTAAGATCCGAATAGACGAGCTCCTTCATGTAGTGGGGCTTTCCGATAGGGCCGGTGACCTTGTGAGGGAGTTTTCCGGGGGCATGAAGCGCAGGCTTGAGGTGGCCAGAGGGCTGCTTCACAGACCAAAGGTCCTCTTTCTTGATGAGCCCACCCTCGGGCTCGACCCGCAGACAAGAAACCATGTCTGGGGTTTTATAGATAAGACGAGAAGAGAGTTCGGAAATACCGTCTTCATGACCACTCACTACATGGAAGAGGCCGATGTCTGCGGGCGAATAGCCATTATAGACAACGGGCGCATAATTGCCTGTGACTCCCCCGTAGAGCTTAAAAAATCTCTAAAAGGGGATACCATATACCTTGAGACAGGTGATGACGGACGGGCGGCGGATGAGATTCAGCGGGCCTTTGGCCTGAAGGCCCAGTCCGTGGACGGCGGCGGGTTGAGTCTTCATGTTGAGGGCGGCGAAAAATTCATACCGCGCCTCTTTGATGGTATTGACGTAGATGTCTACTCCGTGAGCCTCAAGAGGCCGAGCCTTGAGGACGTCTTCATAGACCTTACGGGCAGGGAGATAAGGGAAGAGGCCTCGCCGGCCAGAGCCCGGCGAGGTCGCATGGGCAGAAATAACAGATAAAAATCGCAGGGTATGTAATGCTTTCCTATAAGGCCGTTTACGTCATAGTGATGCGTGAGTTCAAGAGGTTTTTTCGCCAACGCGGGCGTTTTGTCGTCTCCATGGTGAGGCCCCTCATATGGCTCTTTATCGTGGGCTCGGGTTTTACGAAGATTATAGACAGGAGCGGCGGTACGGATTATATTCAGTTCATACTGCCGGGCATCGTGGGCATGACCATACTCTTCAGCTCCATATTCTCTACCATCTCCGTTGTATGGGACAGGGAGTTCGGCTTTCTCCGTGAGATGCTCGTGGCCCCTGTATCACGGGTGACCATTGTCATGGGAAAGCTTCTGAGCGGTACGGCGCTGGCCGTATTTCAGGGTACGCTTCTGCTCTTTATAGCGCCTATCGTGGGCCTTGACGTTGGGGTCTCGGATTTTTTTGTCATGATATTTCTCATGACCGTACTGGGCCTCGCCATAACCTCCCTCGGGCTCTTCGTGGCCTCTTTTCTCACATCCCTTGAGGGCTTTAACGTTATAATGAACTTCATAGTCCTGCCCATGTTTTTTCTTAGCGGCGCGCTATTTCCCATAAAGGCCATACCCTGGAGCATAAGGATCTTTTCTTTTATAAATCCCTTGAGCTATGGCGTGGATTCCTTTAAGCACATACTTCTTCCCATGGGCGGAAGGCTTACCCCTGAGATGCCCTTTATTATCGATATCGCCTTTGTAGGGACCTTTGCCGTTATTATGACCCTGTCTGCGGCCTATGTCTTTGAGAGGAAAAAGTAGGTTTTTTTTTATGAAACAAAAGCGGATGAATCTCACCCCGGGCACTCTCTACCTTGTCTCTACTCCCATCGGTAACATGGAGGACATAACGCTCCGGGCCGTGAGGGTGCTTAAGGAGGTTGACCTTGTGGCCGCCGAGGATACGCGGGTAGCGAGAAAACTCTTCTCACATTACGGCATCAAGACCCCCCTTGAGAGTTGTTTTGAGCATAACGAAGGGGTAAAGGCAGGGGCCTTTATTAAGCGCATTCTGGGAGGCTCGGATATTGCCCTCATCTCAGACGCGGGTACCCCCGGAGTATCAGACCCCGGTTTTCAGCTCTCCGGGATGTGCATCAAAAACTCCATAGGGGTGGTGGCCGTGCCCGGGGCATCGGCCGTTATCTCGGCCCTGTCCTTATCGGGTTTTCCCATGGAGAGCTTCAGCTTCATGGGTTTTGTTCCCCGGACATCGGCAAAGAGAAAGAGGTTTTTTCTCTCTCTTCGCGGCGGGGCCGCTGGCACGTGCGTGGTCTTTGAGACCGCGCGGCGCATGAAGGCCTCTCTTGGCGATGCCCAAAGCGTGCTCGGTGATATCCCCGTGGCCATTACAAGGGAGATGACAAAGGTCCATGAAGAGGTCATAAGAGGTAGTATCAGCGAAGTCATGAGGGCCATTGAGGATAGGACGCTCAAGGGCGAGGCCGCCGTTGTATTTCGCCTTGAGAGAGAGGTCCTTGGCGCCAAAGAGGCCCTTGCCATGATGGAGACGCTGCTTCGAGAGGGGCTACCCCTTAAAGAGGTCGTAAGGGCCGTAACAGGGGAGGCGGCGATGGAGAGGAGCATGGTCTATAAAGAGGCCATTGCCATGAAGACAAGGCTCGGCCTTTAGACTGCCTTCAGGGGCGCCTCAGGGGGCCTTCGAGGTAAAATAAAAAAGAAAATCTCTTCGGGAGGTTGAAGATGACAAAGTTTTTTATCGGTATCATAATCGGCATTATCGCCCTGATATGCTTTGTGTACTTCGGGGGCGCCGATTATCTCCGCTCTGCCGGCAGGCACGTTGACAGGGCCGCGGAGCAAGTTGAGAAATATGAGAAAAAGATGCACGGCATGAAGGATAAGGCGGCAAAGGTGAGAAAAAAGGCCGAGGAGGCAGGAAAGAGGATAGAAAAATATATTCCCTGAGATGAGCCCTCAGGGGTGCTTCTCATCAGGTTGGATTAAGAAGTTGAAGGTAAGGTCAAGGATGTCCTTTCCCACATAGATGCTCTTCATTACAAGCTCCGCCTCGTTGGCATTTTCCGTGAGGGCGCCAAAGACAAGCAGTTTTGAGGTTGATTTGCCCGGCGCGAGCCTCTCTCCGAGGTCATAAAAGACATCTCCCGCTCCTGTTAGCGATGCGGTGATGCCCTTTTTCTTTAGCTTCATCATGTAGAGGTCTGTAAAGTCCATGGGTTTGAAATATCCCATCTTGCTGTCCCGAAGAGAAGTGAGCGCGGGGTCGTAAAGGACCCTGTGCTTCGACTTGTTGGTTATATCCATCCTGACGAGTACAAAGCCCTCATCAAAGAGTTGCCGGGATAGAGTCTTGTGAAGAGAGGATTTTGTTCTTAACTGCCTCGCTGTAATCCTGATGAGACTGTCCTCGTAGACCACGGCGTCGCCTTCGGTGGAGTAGCCCTCAAGGGCATATTGGCCGGGAAAAAGAAAGCCCTTCTCTACCTTGTGGTGAGCGCAACTGGAGATCAGGCAGGTAAAGATGAGCAGTGCCATAAGCTCGCCCATGGTCTTAAGGGGCTGTGATATTCTGGCGGAAATATAGGTCACGTCAAATCCATGCCGTTTTTATATTTTGCTGTTAAGCGATGAAGAAATAATATCCATGGAGCTTTCCGTCTCTTCTGCAGGCAGGGTGGGAGGCCGGTCCTGTTATCTCTCGGAAAATTCGTCGAACTCACCTTTATAATCCCCCCATAAAACCTTTACGTCATCTACACGGGCCATGGGAGGTCCGCCGTTACGGCACCATTTTATTACCCGTTTAAGGGCGTCCTTTTCGCCTTCAAGCAGGGCCTCTACCTCTCCGCCGGGTTTGTTCATCACCCATCCCGTAATACCCTCTTCTCTTGATACCTTCACGGTGCTGGCCCTGAAGAAAACGCCCTGCACCCGGCCTTCTATAAGTAGATGAGCCTGAGCTTTTTCCATTATAAAAAAATAACATATTTATCCTTTTCCCGCAAGGGCTCCGCTTCTCCCATGATTCAAGGGCATGGCGGGCGCGCTACGGGGATTTTTCTCGAGGCTTGATAGATCTACTCATTGACGTTATCATAAAGGCTATGATTCCGGAGTGTTTGCATGCAAAATGAGATTACCATCATAGGCGGCGGTCTTGCAGGTATTGAGGCGGCCTCAATAGCAAGGCGCCTCGGTGTGAAGGTCCGCCTCTATGAGATGAAGCCAAAGAGGTTCTCCTCCGCCCATACAATGGAGGGGCTTGGCGAGCTTGTCTGTTCCAACTCCCTTAAATCCCTTGGTGCCTCCAATGCCCACGGGGTGCTAAAAGCCGAGATGGGTCTCCTTGACTCTCTTATGATGGAGATAGCCATGAAGACTCGTGTGCCCGCGGGTGCGGCTCTGGCCGTAGACCGCCATGCCTTTTCGCGCCTTGCAACAGAGGCGCTTGAGGCGCTGGGGGTGGAGATAATAAGAGAGGAGATTGTCGAAATCCCCGGGGTGAGGCCCCTTATCATAGCCACCGGGCCCCTTACCTCAGACCCCCTTGCCGAGTCCATAGCGGCTCTTCTTGGCAGGGAAAACCTCTTTTTTTATGATGCCGTCTCTCCTGTGGTCACAGTTGATTCCATTAATATGGAGAGGGCCTACTTTGGCTCCCGTTACGGAAAGGGCGGAGATGATTATATAAATTGTCCCCTTGAAAAGTCCGAATACGAGACCTTCGTAAGTGAGCTCATAGGGGCAAAAAAGGTCACGCCGCGTTCATTCGAGTCCACGGCCCTCTTTGAAGGCTGTATGCCTGTAGAGTCCATGGCGAAGAGGGGGCCGGCTACGTTGAAGTTCGGGCCGCTTCGTCCCGTAGGACTCAAAAATCCCGCCACGGGGAGGATACCCGAGGCCGTTGTCCAGTTAAGGCGTGAAAACCTCGAGGGTACGCTCTACAATATGGTGGGTTTCCAGACACGGCTTACCTTTGGAGAGCAGGCCCGCGTCTTCGGACTTATCCCGGGGCTTGAAAAGGCGGAGTTCGTGCGCTTTGGAAAACTTCACAGGAATACATATATTGACTCACCGGGGCTTCTAAGCGCAACTCTCGAGCTACGGGCCGGGGCCGGGGTTTTTTTAGCGGGCCAGCTCACGGGGCTTGAGGGATATTGCGAGAGCGGCGTTTCGGGTATCATAGCCGGTATTAACGCGGTGCGCTTTTGCCGCGGCGAGGCGTCCATCTCACCTCCGCCTGCCACGATGACAGGGGCGCTACTTGCCTATATCAGCTCTCCAAGAGAGGATGCCCTTTCGCCCATGAACGCCAACTTCGGTCTCCTTCCCGCCATGGCCGGTATAAGGAAAAAAAGTGAGAGGCGTGAGGCGCAGGCCTTGAAGGCCATTCGGGAGATGAGGGCATGGAAGGATAAAAATCTTGCAAGGCCCTTATGAAATAGTTTAGAATTAGAGTTATGACAACGCTTGGGAAAAGAAAAGAACTGCTCATTAAGGACCTTCAGGATGACGATATTGAGATACGTGCCCTCTCGGCCGAGGCCCTTGAGAGGATTCAGGTGCGTACGAGCCTTGAGTATATGTCAAAAGTTCTCGCCAATGGCGAGATGCTCGATAAGATGCGTGTTGTTTATGCCCTCTCGGACTTGAAGGGGCAGGATATTATAGATGTGCTGGCCAGGGCCCTTAGAGACCCCTCCGAGGACGTGCGCGCCGCTACGGTCCGCTCGTTGGGGAGCATGAAGGACGAGGCGGTGCTGGCCATACTTGTAGAGGCCCTCGGTGACGAGAGTTCCATAGTGGTGCGGTGTGTTGTAGAGGCCATCGGCAGGTATACGGACAGAAGGGTTATAGGACCCCTTATGCGCGTCTTGAAGAGCGAGGACTCCGGTGTCGTTGAGCGGGCCATAGATGTAATAGGTACCATAGGTGACAAGAGGGCCGAGGAGGCCATGCTGCACTTTGTGGCCAAGGGGAATCGTGCCATGAAGGCCTCGGCCATAAGGGCCCTTGGCGTAATGGACGCCTGAGGCGTAGAGCCCGTTTATCGCAAGAAGAATTTAATGAGAAGGGCCGCCATGTTTAATGGCGGCCCTTCTTTATGCAGGCCCCAGGGGCATTTGCTATGGTTCGGGAGGCGGCCGGGGCGCTTAATTATTTTCCTCGGCGGCCTCTTTTTTGAAGAAATCCCCTAACTCCACGCCAAGGGTAGCGGGGTTCACCGTGGCGATTATCTCTGCCTCACTGTTATTGTCATCGGCCATATCAAGGGGCATGGACTCGTCCAAGGCTTTGCCTTGGGTGTCGGAAATTACCTTAAGGGTAGGCCGTAGCGGTCTCTCGGCATAGACCTTGGTGACAATGCCTATCTCGCCTGTGGAGAGGCGCACAAGCGTCCCCACGGGATAAATACCTATCATCTCCGTAAAGGTCTTGAGTATATCGGGGTGAAAGCTCTTTCCGGAGAAGTTATTCATTATCTTCAGGGCCTCTATGGGGCTATGGGGCTTTTGATAGACCCTTAAGGTAGTGAGGGCGTCATAGGCGTCGCAGATAGTGAGAATCTGGCTGAAGGGATTGAGGGTATCGTCGTGTTCTTCAGGGTAGCCCGTCTGGTCGTATTTTATATGGTGTTCATAGACGAGGCTCGATACAGAGTCGTCTATACCGTCCATCCTCTTTATGATATCCGACCCTATCTGAGGATGGGCCTTTATCTGTTGCCATTCATCGGAGCTGAGTCCCCCTGGTTTACGTATAATCTGTTCAGATAGACCGGTCTTTCCGATGTCGTGCAGGAGCGCGCCCACACCCACGGTATGAAGCTGATCCTTGCTGAGCCCAAGGGCCTCGGCAAGGGAGACGGAGAGTATGGTCACATTGACTGAATGGTTGAAGAGGTAGTTATCATAGTTTTTTATCATGGCAAGGCCCATCATGGCGTCCCTGTCAGAGAGCACGGAGTCGGCCACCTCGTCGGCTACCTTGTTTACCGGCCCTGAGAGGGGGATTTTTCCGAGCCGTAGCTCGTCCATGGCGTTCTTTACCGCGTCAACGGCCCCGTTGTAGACCTCGAGGCAATTGCTCGGGCCTTCCGTGGCTGTCTTGACCTGGATATTGGTTACGCCGCGTTCAGTGAGGGCGCTCTGCAACTCTGCCTCCAGCATGGGCGGGCCGGTGAGTAGACCTATCAGGCCGGTAAGTTCTTCTGCTGTTACGCCGCGTGTAAAGATTATGGAGGCGATGTTTTTTTCTCTCATAAAGCCTATGAGGTCCGTGTAGAGCCTCTCGCTATCGGCCACGGGGTCTACGTCGAAGATAATCGCCCCTTCCACAAGACCTATGAGAAAGCTATCCTCTACGTCGAGGAGTGAGCTGATGAGGACGCTTGCCTTTGTGGCGCTTGATTTTATGGCGGGATGCCCCGGCGGGTATAATTTTGTGCCCCTCAGCGCGCCGTTAAGGCCCTTTAATATATCGGTTCTAAACATTATATATTGCTCTTATTTTTTTCAAGGACCCTCTTGCACGTAGCGTACAGCGCGCCCTCGTTATTTTTCATGGCATTTTTCAATGACAGGTAGGCCTCCTCATCGCCTATTTTGCCAAGGGACCTGGCCGCAAGTTCGCGAAGTTCTTCATTGTCCTGCTTGCCGAACCAGGATTTTCTCATTAGTATACGGGTCAGCGTCTTCACCGATGCGTTGCTGCCGATATTCCCGAGGGCCTTTATGGCCTCTTTCTGCATGGTATGACTATTTGCAAAGGGCTCCCATTTAACGGCTATCTCCGAGATGTCCTCCAGGGCGGATGAATCCCCGAGAAAACCAAGAGAGACTATTGCCTGTGTAACAAGGGATGCGTCCTCTTCGGAGAGGGCACCCGATAGAAATAGGGCCGCTTCTTCAGAGGGTATCCTCGCGAGGCTTTTCAGGGCCTCTTTCTTGACCTTCAGGTTATCGTGTGTGTATATCTTTTTCAGGAGGTGGATGTTCGCCTCATCGCCCATCTCTCCCAGGAGGGCGGCAATTTGACGCACCTCATACCATGTGCCGTTTTTTATGCTCTCCTCAATGTGGGGCAAGAGCCTTTCCTTGAAGAGCAGGAGGGTGTCGGAGATATTTCTCCTTACTATGGCCTCGGGGGCCTGCACGGCGTCTTCAAGGAGGATGTTGATGACGGAATCGCCGGCCCGTAGCAGGCATCCCTGTATGGACTCCCTTGATATCTCTTCCTTTCTGCCGACCCTCTCGGCGAGGTATCGCAAAAGGGGCTCTGACCTTAAGAGGGCCTTTAGCTGTGAGTCGGCCATGCTCATGAAGTCTTTGGGCCTCGGTGGTTCGGAGTTGGAGAGTTCGAGGAATATAAAGAGGGCCGGTATGGCATCTTCAAAGGCCTTAATGGCCACAAGCGCCACGCAGCGTTCCCTTATCCTTACGGAGAGATCGTTGAATTTGAGAAAATCACTTTCCGTCCTTATCTTTTCTATCATATCCTGAAGGGTCTCGTCATTGACATCGGTCCCTCCTTCGGGCTGAATTATCTTGTCGCCCTCTGATTCGTCGATATCCATATCTTCCTGCCCGGGGTCTGTTGAGAGCACTTCCGCTTCCTTGGCTTCCTCTTGAATCTCGGATCTGAGTTTTTTTAGATCCTCGTAGCGCATCTCGTTAAGGAGCAGACCCTCTACTCCTTTTTCGGCGAAGAACCTCTCAATTCCTCCGCCGGCCGAGAGCTCGGACGGCTCCATGCGGAGCGCCTCTATGAGTTCCTTTATATCCCCTGTATTGACCATCGTGGTAATGGATATCTCCTTTATCTTTCGCATGAAGAATTTTTTTGCGAGTTCGGCTATATCCCTGGAGTCGGCGCCGATACGTTGGGAATGAAATTCAAAGCCTTTGGGGCTTATGGTAAATTTGATATCATCGGAGGTACTGAGGTAACTCTTTATGGTCTTAACGCAGTTGCCGAGGGCTGTCTCAAAGTGGGGGTGACCGGAGGGATAGAAGTTGTGCATCTTGACAGCCCTGTTCAGTTCATTTAGTATTGTTACTGGAGTCGCTTTATTCGAGTCCATTTTATATCCCATGTTTTTGACATATCATAACAAAACAGCCCCTGTTGTCAATCTTTTACTGTTTTTTCCATGCCTTACGGTATTTGACCTCTTTTGTTTTCCGCGAAAAAATATGGGTTTTTTATCTATAGTTCATTACATGCACTTTTTTTAAAAAAATTTTTCTCATGACCAGAAAAAACAAGGTTCAATATAGTTGCCAGTCCTGCGGCCATCGATCTCTACAATGGCTTGGCAGGTGTCCGGCCTGCTCCGCCTGGAATTCTTTTCTGGAGGAAATGGTCACAAAGCCGGAGCGCGCCCTGGGTATGAAAGGCGGTGAGGTAGAGATACTGCCCATCTCAAAGCTTAAAGGCACTGATGTTTTTCGCGTCAAGACCGGCACAGGCGAGTTTGACCGCGTCCTTGGAGGGGGCATGGTCCCCGGAGGGGCGGTCTTGATAGGCGGTGAGCCGGGCATAGGAAAGTCCACGCTCATACTGGAGGCCATGGGTACCTTTGCCGAAAGCGGCGGCACCGTGCTTTATGTCACCGGAGAAGAGTCTCTGCGTCAGATAGGCATGAGGGCAGAGAGGCTCGGTGTCTCTTCGGACCGATTGATTGTAGTGGCGCAGACCTCTCTTGAGAAAATATTCGAGGCCGTTAAGGTGACCTCTCCCGGGGCCATTGTAATTGATTCCGTGCAGACCCTTTTCACCTCCGAATCAGAGGCCGCCCCGGGCTCTCTTACACAGCTACGGGAGACCTCGGCAAGGCTTATTACAGAGGCCAAGGGCCTTGAGGCAACTCTTTTTCTCATCGGGCATGTCACAAAGGAGGGGTTTATCGCCGGGCCCAAGGCCCTTGAGCATATGGTGGATACGGTCCTGTACTTCGAGGGTGATAAAGACCATCTGTACAGGATACTTCGGGCGGTAAAAAACCGTTTCGGCTCTATAATGGAGACAGGGATATTCGAGATGACCGAGGCGGGGCTTAAAGAGGTTCTGAACCCCTCGGAGGTCTTTCTTGCCGAGAGGCCCGTGGGGGCCACGGGCTCGGCCGTTGTCCCAAGCGTTGAGGGCACACGGACCGTCCTTGTAGAGGTGCAGTCCCTGGTCTGTCCCACGGCCTTTGGAGTGCCGAGAAGAACCATAGTGGGCGTGGATTATAACAGGGTCATGATACTTTCGGCCGTATTGGAGAAAAAGGCGGCCTTAACGCTCAATAACTTTGATATCTTCGTCAAGGTAGCCGGGGGCATACGTCTTAATGAGCCGGCCGCCGACCTTGCCATTGTCGCCTCTGTGGCCTCTAATTATCTTGATAAGCCTCTTGACGCAAAGACGGTTATCTTTGGAGAGGTGGGGCTTACCGGTGAGGTACGTGCCGTGGGCAGGCCGGCCGAGCGGGTGGCCGAGGCCCATAAACTGGGATTTACGAGGTGCGTACTCCCAAAGGGCAACCTCAAAGGGCTAAAGGCGCCGCGCGGCATGGAGTTAAGTGCCGTGAGTACCGTAACGGAGACCCTGAAAAGCTGTTTTTAGTTTTTTGCGGGGCTTTATGTGAAGCCCCTATTCTGATATAATATTTTTTCATGTGTAATGCCGGGCCTAAGATGTATCGTTTGCGGCAGTAAACTATGTCCCCATATTGGTTTTCTTTGTCTTACTTTCTTTTTTCCAAAAGAAAGTAAGGGGGTAGTTGTCCATAATTAAACAGGCGAAGATGAATTCTCTAACACATAATGAAAATTATTGCTCGCTATGTCAGTGCCGTATAAAAGAAAACACCCTCTTTACGGACCTCTCCGAAGGCCAGCTTGACGCCTTCAAGGACGTTATTATCTCTTCTGATTTTGGCAGACGGGATGTTATTTTCCTTGAGGGGGATGTAGTTAAGGGTTTATACGTGGTGCGCCTCGGGAGGGTAAAGTTAATCCGGGGCTCGGTAAAGGGCAAGGAGCAGATTATAAAGATACTTAATCCCGGTGACATACTGGGTTTTGAGATATTTTACGGGGCCGATAATTTTACCAATACAGCTATCGCCATGGAAGATTGCGAGTTATGCTATATCAGCAAAGGTGATTTTTTCCGTATCATAGATAAAGACAGTGATATGGCGAGAAAGCTCATCTTATCCCTTGGCAGGGAGCTTAACGAGGCCTACGGCCGGATCGGCAACCTCGGTCTCCTTAATGCCAGGGAAAAGCTCGCCCATCTACTCGCTACCCTTGCCGGTGAGTACGGGGTGCGCGTAAGCGATGGCGCCATAAGGCTTAACCTTACCCTCTCGCGTCTTGAGATCGCGGAACTCCTTGGTATAACGCAGGAGACATCCATAAGGCTCCTCAAGGGGTTTAAGGAAGAGGGTATCATCTCCATAAAGAGAAAAGAGATAATCATAACATCTCTTAAGAGTCTCAGGGAGATAGCCGGCATGGATACACTGGAGCAGAGGGCTTAAGTGGCGCCGGGAGTACCTGGAGGGCGATGATGGCATTTTCCATACGCACAAGGCTGACCTTCTGGTACGTAACGCTGCTTATGATAACCCTTCTCTCCCTGGGCGCTATCTTCTCGTACTCACTTTACAGCATCTTCATCAGGCGTATCGACGTGCAGATAACCTCTGTGGCCCAGATGCTTCCCCATACGATTATTAATCCAAAGGGCAGGGTCTTATTGCCTAGAGATTTTACCGTAATCCTGGAGAAGTTTTTTGGCATAAGGACTTATGGCAACCACATACAGATACTCGACCCTCATGGCAAGGTCCTGGCCGTATCTTCGGGGCTCGGTAAATTTATCCTGCCCCTTAATAAAGAGACTTACGTTAATGCCGTAAAGGGCATATCCACCTACGAGATAGTCAGAAAGAGGGGCCAATTTCCGGTCAGGCTACTCTCAAAGCCCGTTATGCTCAAGGGAAGGGGGCTTGTTGTCATCGTGCAGGTAGGCTCTTCCCTTGAGCTGATGGAAGAGGTATTTCACTGGCTTTTTTACATCTTCATCTTCGGCGCCGCCGCTTCTTTGCTGGTAGCCGGGGTGATAGGTTGGTTTCTGGCCAGGAAGGCCCTCGGGCCCGTGGCCGGTATTACGGCCACGGCAAGGCGCATAGGGGCCGAAAACCTTAATGAGCGTATAGAGATAGAGAACAGGGGCGATGAAATTGGCATGCTTGCCACCACGGTAAACGAGATGATTGAGAGGCTTGAGGACTCCTTCAAGCAGATAAAACAGTTCAGCGCCGATGCTTCTCACGAGTTGAAGACTCCGCTAACCATCCTTAAGGGCGAGATGGAGATAGCGCTACGCTCCACGGGAGACGCCTCTGCCATGCGCGAGGTCATCACGAGCAGCCTTGAAGAGGTGGACAGGATGAGTGGTATCGTAAAAAACCTTCTGGACCTTACAAAGATAGGCGCCGAGAAAGACGCCGCTCCGAGGATAGGGGTTCATCTTGAGAAAATACTCATGGAGAGGTTTGAGCACTTCAGGCGTTTTGCCCTTGACAGGGGGCTTACACTCAAGGTAGTTAAGAATGAGACGGCGGTGGTTGAGGCCGACCCCCTGAGGGTAGGCCAGCTTTTTTATAACCTAATCGATAATGCCATCAAATACACCGGTAGCGGCGGGGTCGTGGAGCTCTCGGTGAGTAGGGAAGGCGATAATGCCATATTCACGGTAAAGGACAGCGGGGTTGGTATTAAGCAGGAGGATCTGCCATATATATTTGACAGGTTTTACCGCGTGGATAAGGCGCGCGCAAGCGATACGGGCGGCGCCGGTCTCGGTCTCAGCATATGCCGGGAGATTGCCGAGACATATGGCGGGTCCATTTCGGCCAGTAGCGTATCCGGTGAGGGTACGACCTTTACTGTGCGTCTTCCACTTGTCTTCGCGAAATAGTTTTTTTGTGCATGACTGGAAGCATTTAATAATTATAAAAGGCTTATAATAGCATATGGAGGTACTGTAGATGAAGGTTGGCATACTTACAGGAGGCGGCGATTGCCCCGGGCTTAACGCCGTAATAAGGGCCGTGGTCAAGCGCGGGCTTCAACTCGGTTTTGAGTTTGTTGGAATACGGGATGGGTGGAAGGGCCTTGTGGACGGGGATACCGCGGAGCTGACGCAGAGGGAGGTATCGGGTATACTGCAGAAGGGCGGCACAATACTCGGCACCTCAAGGACAAATCCTTTTAAGACTGAAGGGGACCTTGAGAAGGTGCTCGCCAACATAAAAGCCCTTTCCATAGACGCCCTTGTATGCATAGGCGGCGATGATACGCTGGGCGTTGCCAGTAAACTCTTTGATATGGGGATAAAGACCGTGGGCGTGCCAAAGACTATAGACAACGACCTTACGGGCACGGACTCTACATTTGGTTTTGATACTGCCGTAGGCATAGTAGCCGAGGCCCTTGACAGGCTCCATACGACAACGGAGTCTCATCACAGGGTTATGGTCGTGGAGGTCATGGGCCGTCATGCAGGGTGGATAGCCGTGAGCGGAGGACTCGCCGGCGGGGCCGATGCCATACTCATACCTGAAAAGCCCTTTGATATAGACGAGGTCTGCGGGTATGTGAAGAGCAGGGAGGATATCGGCAAGACCTTCAGCCTTGTAGTTGTAGCGGAGGGGGCCTTTCCGAAAGGCTCTGACGGGGTTGTTACAAAAGAGAAGGGCCTTGATGCCTTTGGCCACGCGAGGCTCGGCGGCATAGCCGAGGCCGTGGCAGGGGAGATAGAAAAAAAGACGGGCATTGAGACGCGCTACGTCGTGCTCGGTCATCTTCAGCGCGGAGGCACGCCATCGGCCTTTGACCGCATACTGGCCACTCGTTACGGCGTAAAGGCCATTGAGATGGTGAGGGACGGTAGTTTTGGCAATATGGCCGCTCTGCAGGGCGGTGATATTGTAGAGGTCTCTTTAGATGTGGCTTCGGGTACGACGAGGACCGTGGACATGGAGCTGTACAGGATAGCAGAGATCTTTTTCGGTTAGGAGATGAGAGCCCCGCGGCAGAGGTTTTTTTGTGACGCCATGCTCGGCCGCCTCGCTACATGGCTCCGCGTCTTTGGCATGGACGTTGAGTATGAGCGCGACATAGATGATGAGGACCTCATCGGCAGGGCCATTAAAGAGGATAGGCTGATACTTACAAGGGATACCCTTCTCGTTAAGAGGCGTATCCTCAAGGATAGGGCCTTTTTTGTACATGGCGACCATTTTGAAGACCAGCTTAAAGAAGTTGTGGGGCGATTCGGCTTTGAGAGGGGGAGATTTTTTTCAAGGTGCCTCCGGTGCAACCTTCCCCTTGTACTCCTCCCCGCTGAATCCGTTAAGGGCCGTGTGCCAACATATGTCTTTGATAGGGAGAGCCATTTTTCCACCTGCCGGGGTTGCGGCCGTGTATACTGGCCCGGCACACATCGGGAGGAGATGGAAAAGGTGATAGAGAGGGTTTTGCATGGCGGGAGATAATGGGGTGCCTGAGAGGAAAGAAAAAACCGGTCTCATAATATGCCTTGTCACGATCTCTGGCGTAGAAGAGGCACGGCATATAGCCGATAACCTGGTCTCCGAGGGACTTACAGCCTGTTGTAATATTGTGCCCGGTGTAGAGTCTATCTACAGATGGAAGGGCAAGGTGGCCCATGAGTCCGAGGCGCTTTGCATATTCAAGACGAGAAGAGACCTTTTTGAGAGGTTCAAGGATAGGGTCGTGGAGCTTCACGGTTATGAGGTTCCCGAGGTGGTGGCCTTTGATATTGTGGCCGGCAGTGAGAGGTACCTTAAGTGGCTGAAGGGTGCCTGCGAGGTCATGGATGGGGCTTGAAGGAAAGAGGCATGGGGAGAGAGGGCTTCGCGGGGGAGGGGCACCATGGGGAAAATTTTGATATATAAAAATTTTGACAACAGGATAAAAGCTGTGTTATTTATATCTATTAAGGTTTTTGCCTTATTCCGGGTTTGAGCCGCTAGCTCAGCTGGTAGAGCACCTGCCTTTTAAGCAGGTGGTGCGGGGTTCGATCCCCCGGCGGCTCACCATTTTTTGTCTTCTTTTTTTTTTTGATAGTCCCCATCGTCTAGAGGCCAAGGACACCGCCCTTTCACGGCGGCGACAGGGGTTCGACTCCCCTTGGGGACGCCAGTTAAATCAAGGGGTTGGCCGATTTTCGGCCAGCCCTTTTTTTTTGTTGCAATCATATCGTAACCGCTAAATGCCATTGAGGACCATTTGGGCATAGCCTGGTGTCATGCACAGGTCTCTACTAACCCGTTACGGTCTCACCAAACCGGGGTAACTTCATTTCTCCTTGACTTAGACCTGTATGAGTTTTATATTGAAAATGTTAAAAGATTGTGAAGTATTTTACCTGCATTTAACTTATGGAAAGACGATAACGCTTCCTCAAATAGACTAACCTTCTATAATAAAAGAGGAATTTAAGAAGAAACCGACACTTAAAGTTTCAAATGGCCAAGGTCTCTCTCCATGGTGTACTCTTCGAGGAGATTCCAGGACGGATTGAGATATTGGAAAATCCTGCGGCGTAGCACAACAACTCGCTTCCACAAAAACACCGTAGAGGTGCATCCGCTTTCAAGCCCCTGACGAGAGTTGCGGGGGAACCTGGCGAAGGACCGGGTGTCGTCCGGAAAAGGCCGAATTAATTGACAATAAAAGGTTTTTTGTGATACACAAGCTTGAAAATTAATTTAAACATATGACTGGATATACTCGTCTTAAGCTTCTCGAACTCTGATATATGAGAAGCCGGTCCGCATAATGTACCGCCGTGATGGCTGATGTTGCGCCCTAAAAAGAGGTAAATGTGTTGAATCTGGTTGAAAAAATAAAGGCCAAAAAGGCCGAGGTGGGCATTATAGGTCTCGGTTATGTGGGGTTGCCCCTCGTATTGGAGCTTGTGAAGGCGGGGTTTAATGTTACGGGCTTTGACGTGGACGCCGGCAAGGTAGCGGACCTCAGGGAGGGCAGAAGCTATATAAAACACATCGACTCCTCCCGCGTCAAAGAGATACTCCCCTGTTTTACCCCTACAACGGATTTTTCCAGACTCTCCGCCATGGACTGTATCCTCATCTGCGTCCCAACTCCGCTGAATAGATATAGAGAGCCGGACCTTAAATACGTCCTGGAATCGACGAGGACGATAGCCGAAAATCTTAAAAAGGGTCAACTTGTCATACTTGAGTCTACCACCTATCCAGGCACCACGGATGAGGAGATGAGGGATATTCTCGAAGAGAATGGCTTTAAGGCGGGTGTGGACTTTTATCTCGGGTATTCCCCTGAGAGGGAGGACCCTAACAGGAAGGATTTTTCCATCTCCACCACCCCAAAGATAGTAAGCGGTTATACCCCGGCCTGTCTCGAAGCCGTGGAGGCCCTTTACAGTCAGATTGTGGTGAAGACGGTTCCAGTATCATCCACCAGGGTCGCCGAATCGGCCAAGTTACTTGAAAACATATACAGGAGCGTCAATATCGCCCTCGTAAATGAACTCAAGATGCTTTTTGCCAGGATGGGAATCGACATCTGGGAGGTCATAGAGGCCTCCAAGACAAAACCATTCGGCTTCGAGGCCTTTTATCCCGGGCCCGGCCTTGGCGGACACTGCATACCCGTGGATCCCTTTTATCTTACATGGAAGGCGCGCGAGTACGATGTTTCCACAAAGTTCATAGAGCTTGCAGGGGAGATAAACACCCATATGTCCCAATATGTGATAGAGAATACCTTCGAGGCGCTCAACAGGCACGGCAAAAGCATAAAGGGTTCGAAGATCCTTATCCTCGGCCTCGCGTACAAGAAAAACGTTGATGATACCCGCGAATCACCGTCTTTCAAGCTCATAGAGCTTCTCGAAGAGAAGGGGGCCTATGTTGATTACAACGACCCGCACATCCCCCTGCCCCCGAAGATGCGAAGAGGTCAGCTTGAGAGAAATTCCGTGGAGCTTACCACGGAAAACCTTGCAAAGTATGACTGCGTTATAATCTCCACGGACCACGACGCCTATGATCCGGACTTCATCGTGAAAAACTCCGCCCTAATTGTTGATACGAGAAACCTCATCAGGGACAGACTCAATTACACTGACAAGGTCGTAAGGTCATAGACCGTGAAGGTGATGAATGTCGCATTCGTAAGGCCCTTTATCAGGTAAGGCGCCTCCCTGAAACAAAAACTAAATATTGGAAGGAAAAGTAATAATGAAATCTGAAAAATGTATCGGCCTGGCAGGTCTGGGCTACTGGGGTAAGAATATCCTCCGAAACCTCTATGAGCTCGGGGTCCTGCATACGGCCTGTGACTCCAACGCGCGGACACTCTCCGAGCAGAGCGCAAGGTTCCCTGATGCCAATTACGGCTCGTCTTTCTCCGAGCTCCTTGATAACCCGGAGATAAAGGCCGTGGCCATAGCCACACCGGCGGCGACGCACTACGCCCTTGTAAAAGAGGCGCTAAAGCGCGGTAAAGACGTCTTCGTTGAAAAACCACTATCCCTTACCGTGGCGCAGGGTGAAGAGATAGTAAGGCTTGCCGAAAAAGAGGGCCGGGTAATCATGGTGGGCCATATCCTTCAGTACCACCCCGCCGTATTAAAGATGAAGGAGCTCATCGCCTCGGGGGAGCTCGGCAAGGTCCACTACATATACTCAAACCGTCTTAATATAGGCAAACTCAGGACAGAGGAGAATATCCTCTGGAGCTTCGCCCCCCATGACATATCCGTAATACTCATGCTCCTCGATGAAGAACCAACGGGCGTATCGGCCTTTGGAGAGGACTTTCTGAATAAGGGAATCTACGACACGACGATGACTACGCTGGACTTTAAGAGCGGCATAAAGGGGCACGTCTTCGTGAGCTGGCTCCATCCCTTCAAGGAGCAAAAGCTTGTGGTCGTGGGCTCCCGGGCCATGGCCGTCTTTGACGATGTCTCTGAAGAGAAGCTCTTCCTTTACCCCCACAGCATTGAGTGGAAGGAAGGCAAGGTGCCCGTGGCACAGAAGGCCGATTACAAGGTAGTCTCATTCGAAAGAGAGGCCGAGCCGCTAAAAGAGGAGCTAAGCCATTTTGCCAACTGCGTGAATACGCGTGAGACCCCCAGGACCGACGGTCTTGAGGGCCTCGGTGTCCTTAAGGTGCTTGAGGCCGCCGAAGAGTCCCTCCTTTCCGGTACGGGCAAAGAGAAAGACGCGGATAAAAAGCCCGAGGGCGGAGATTACTTCGTCCATGAGAGCTCCTACGTAGACGAGGGCGCAAACATCGGCAAGGGCACGAAGATATGGCATTTTTCCCATATACTTAAAGATACGGAGATAGGCAAAGACTGTGTTATCGGGCAGAACGTTGTCGTGGGCCCTGATGTAAGGGTAGGAAAAAAATGCAAGATACAGAACAATGTTTCCCTCTACAAGGGGGTAACACTTGAGGAGGGGGTCTTTTGCGGGCCCTCCTGCGTATTTACCAACGTCTATAACCCGAGGGCCTTTATTGAGAAAAAACATGAGTTTCGCCCTACCCTTGTAAAGAAGGGGACTACCATCGGCGCCAACGCAACTATTGTCTGCGGCGTGACCATAGGACGGTACGCCTTAATAGGCGCCGGGGCTGTTGTTAAATCAGATGTGCCCGACTACGCCGTTATGGCCGGGGTCCCGGCAAGGGAGATAGGCAGGGCCTGTAAGTGCGGCGAGACGCTGGATATCATTGATGGCTCCGCCATATGCCGTTGTGGTAAAAAATACTCCATCAGTGGAGATATCCCTGGTAAGGTTAAGGAGGGTTAGGAGTAATGAAGCGTATAAGTATGCTTGATCTTAGGCTTGAGTACGAATATATGAAGGCCGATATAGACGCCGCCATAGAGGGGGTGCTCGGCCATCAGAGGTGGATACAGGGCCCCGAGGTGAAGGAGCTTGAAGCCGGGCTTGCCGCGTATCTCGGGGTGAAGCACTGTATCGGCGTCTCCTCGGGTACGGACGCCCTTGTGCTTTCCCTGAGGGCCCTTGCCATAAGAGAGAAGGGCGAGGAGTTTTTTGATAAGAGCGATGAGATTATCACCACTCCCTTTACCTTTACGGCCACGGGTGACGCCATTTTAAGGGCCGGGGCCACCCCGGTTTTTGTCGATATCGACCCCCTTACGTGTAACCTTGATGCGGGCGCCGTAGAGGATTACCTGAAGTCTTCAGGAGGTAATGTCGTGGGCATTTTGCCTGTGCATCTTTACGGCAGGTCCTGCGAGATGGAGGCCATCGGGGCTTTGGCCGCGGAGCACGGAGTCTTTGTACTGGAAGACGTGGCGCAGGCCTTTGGCGGCACATATAATGATGCCAAACTCGGCTCTCTTGGCACCCTTGGCGCCTTCAGCTTTTTCCCCTCGAAGAACCTTGGCGGGTTCGGCGACGGGGGGATGATTTCCACAAGCGATGACGAGTTGGCAGAGCTCGCGCGGATGCTCCTCAGGCACGGCGGTAAGGACAAATACAACGTGGATCACATCGGGTATAATTCCAGACTCGATACCATTCAGGCGGCCGTGCTTTTGGCGAGGCTAAAGCACATTGATGAGTTCAACTCAAAGCGGGTGAAGATAGCCGAGGCCTATAACGCCGGGCTCGATTGCCCGGGGCTGGCGCTTCCGCCGCACGTTTCGGGCCATGTATATCACCAGTACACGCTAAGGGTTAAGGACGAAAAGAGGGACGCCTTGCAGGGTCACCTTCGTGAGGCCAATATCGACTCCATGGTCTATTACCCCGTGCCGCTACACAAGATGAAGGTCTTCGGAGGCGGCAGAGCCAGGGTCCACGGTGGTCTTGAAGAGGCCGAGGGCGCGAGCCTTGATGTCCTTAGCCTTCCCATGGAGCCTCTTCAGGACCGCGAGGACACAAACCGTATCATCGAGTGCGTACTCGACTTTATGGGATGATGGATGAATAAGGTCAATGAAAAGACAACGCCGCAGATAGAGCCTTTTCCAAAGAGGCTGGTCCTTGAGTTGACGCCGCTCTGTAATCTCTCCTGTTTCATGTGCCCCCGTCATTACGTGGAGGCCGAGAAGGGGTATATGAGCCCGAAGCTCTGGCAAAGGCTCGTCGATGAGGTGGCGAAGAAGTCTCCGCAGACGATAATCCTGCCTTTCTGGAGAGGTGAGTCTCTTCTTCATCGTGAGTTTTTGGAATTTATGGATTATGCCCTTGAGAGGTCTCTTCGCATTCATCTATGCACCAACGGCGAGAGGATGAGCGAGGCCGACTTCATGACCTTATCGAGGCTTGAGTTTGTAACCTTCAGCCTCCATACCCCTAAAGGATTCAAGCACGCCAAAGAGTTCCTCTCTTTCAGAAAACAAGGCCGGCCAGTAACTCAGGTTTCCTTTGTAGATGTGGAATCATCAAGGAGTATCTTGAGTGAAATCGTCGCCCACCCCTCTCTTTGCGGTTTTGATAGTGTCCGGCTTTACCGGGAACATACAAAGGACGGGGTCTTCGGCAGTTCAAAGCTTTGCGGTGATACGGGCAGAACGTTTTGCCCAAAACTTTCCGATACCCTCGTCGTTGCCTACGACGGCACCATATCGCGCTGTAACCATATATGGGAGACAGAGAAGGCGCTCAATGTAAATGATATCTCCATCCTTGACGCATGGAATTCCGAGGCCATGGGAAGGATAAGGGAGAATTATCCCGATGAGGGATGCGGTCCCTGCGATCAATGGACGGGCCATACCTGCGGTGAATCCTGGAGGCTCGTTGACGGGGTGGTAGAGCATCAGGTCTTTGGTGAGCTGGGCCCCGCGGGGTGATAAGACGAAGCCCGTTACGGCAATAATTTGGAAGAACTTTACCTGTCTTTTTAGAAAAAAGAAAGCTTATGTGCGGAATTGCAGGCATATTTAACATGGACGGAGCCCCGGTCTCACCCGTTGTCCTTAAGGCCATGACAGACGTAATGGCTCACCGGGGTCCAGACGGAGAGGGGCATTTTATTGATGCACATATGGGGCTGGGGCACAGAAGGCTTGCTATTATAGACCTTACACCGGCGGGGCATCAGCCCATGACCACCCCCGACGGCCGCTACACCATCACCTACAACGGAGAGGTCTACAACTTTCGCGAGCTTCGTATCGAACTCGAGGCCCTGGGGCACACCTTCCATTCACGCACCGACTCCGAGGTGGTGCTTAAGGCATACGCCGAGTGGGGCGAAGATTCGCTTCTCCGCTTTAACGGCATGTTCGCCTTCGCTATCTGGGACCGTTCGTCAAAAGAACTTTTTCTGGCAAGGGACAGGTACGGCATAAAGCCCCTCTATTACACCGTGCAGGGCGGGCGGTTTATTTTCTCCTCAGAGGTGAAGGGGATACTTGCCCATCCGGAGTTTCGAAGAGAGATAGACCTTGAGGGTCTGCTTGAGTATTTTACATTTCAGAATTTTTTTTCCGATAAGAATCTTCTAAAAGACATAAGGCTTCTCGCTCCGGGATGCTCCATGCGCGTATCGGCCTCAAGGCCTCCCGTCCAAAAACGATACTGGGATTTTTCCTTTGAAGAGCCGGAAAACCCCTCTGACGAGGGTGAGTATATTGAGGAACTGGACCGCCTTTTCCGTCAGGCCGTGGGCCGCCAGCTCGTAAGCGATGTGGATATCGGCACTTATCTAAGCGGCGGCATGGACAGCGGTTCCGTCACCGCCCTCGCGGCCGGGCACCTGCCTTACATAAAGTCCTTTACCTGCGGCTTTGACCTCACATCTGCTTCCGGTATGGAGCTTGATTTTGACGAGCGAAAGGCCGCAGAATACATGTCCTATCTTTTCAAGACAGAGCACTACGAGATGGTGCTTAAGGCGGGAGACATGGAACGGGTAATGCCGCGACTTACGTGGCATATTGAAGAGCCCCGTGTGGGTCAGAGCTATCCGAACTTCTATGCCTCACAGCTTGCGGGCAAATTCGTCAAGGTCGTACTCTCGGGCACAGGCGGCGACGAGCTTTTCGGAGGCTATCCGTGGCGTTATTACAGGGCCGTGGTTAACGATGATTTTGAGCAATATATTGATAAGTACTACCTCTTCTGGCAGCGCCTCATACCCAATAGAGATATAAAGGAGGTATTCAAGCCAGTGTGGTCAGGGGTAAAAGACGTCTGGACCAGGGATATCTTCAGGGATGTTTTCACATATGACCTCCCCGGCTTTACCCGGCCCGAGGACTATGTGAACTGCTCCCTTTACTACGAAGCAAAGACCTTTCTGCACGGCCTTCTCGTAATTGATGATAAGCTCAGCATGGCCCATTCTCTGGAGACACGCGTGCCTTTTCTCGATAACGACCTTGTGGATTTTGCCATGAAGGTGCCTGCCCACTTAAAGCTTGGAAACCTAGCCGATGTGGTAAGGCTTAACGAGAACGAACCGGGGCCGAAGACGGCGAAGTATTTTCAGAAGACGAGTGACGGGAAACTTCTTCTTCGTAAGGTTATGGAAAGGTACATACCCGCAGAGGTGACTGAGAGAAAGAAACAGGGTTTTTCCGCACCCGATGCCAGCTGGTTCAAGGGAGAGAGCATCGATTACGTACGTAGCCTTCTTTTTAACGACAACGCGGCTATATACGATTATCTTGATAGATCCGCCGTAAAGAGGCTGGTAACGGAGCACCTTGAGGGCAAACAGAATAGACGCCTTCTTATCTGGTCGCTTCTATACTTTGAAAACTGGTGCAGGCGTTTTCTTTAAGGACGCAGTAGTCTCGAATCTGTAAGACTAATAAGAATATGGATATTACATGAGATGGTTATGGGACCTAAAAGGTCATTCCCGGGCTTTTCGTGAGCTACTGACCTTGATGACAAAGCATCGCGCTCTTACCATGGAGATGGCCAAGAGAGAGCTCACCGATAAATATCTCGGTCAGGTACTGGGCTCATTCTGGATAATAGGCCATCCCCTTGTGCTCATGGCGGTCTATGTCTTTATCTTCGCCTATGTATTCAAGATGAAGGTGGGCGGCACCCGGGAACTTCCCCTCGATTATACGACCTATCTTCTCTCGGGGCTTATCCCCTGGATAATCTTTCAGGAGACGATGTCAAAGGCCGGCACCGTCATAGTGGCTAACGCCAACCTTGTAAAGCAGGTTATCTTTCCCATTGAGATACTTCCCCTAAAAGGTGTCCTGGCTTCTCTTGTCACCATGTTTACGCTACTTGCGGTTCTTGTGGGCTATGTGCTTATAACGCATCATTTTCTCTTATGGAGCTACCTCCTCCTTCCCGTCCTCATAGTCTTCCAGACGCTGGCCATGGTGGGGGTCTCATATATACTTGCCTCTGTGGGGGTTTTTTTCAGGGACGTTAAGGATTTTATTCAGATATTCGGCATGGTGGGCATGTACCTCATGCCTGTATTTTATCTCCCCGCCCAGGTTCCGGGCATTTTCAAGCCCGTTCTTTACGCGAATCCCTTCAGCTACCTTGCGTGGTGCTTTCAGGATGTGCTTTATTACGGAAGGCTTGAGCACTGGTGGGCGTGGATAATCTTTCCCTTATGGAGCCTCGCCGTCTTTTACGCGGGCTTCAGGGTATTCAAGAAGTTAAAGGTGCTCTTCGGGAACGTACTATGAGTAAGATAGTTATCAGGGCCAGAAATCTATCCAAGATGTTCAAGATATACAGAAAGCCATCGGATCTGTTGAGGGAGTTCCTTGGCTCACGGGACGTTGTCCCCGAGTTCTGGGCGCTAAAGGATATCTCCTTCGATATAAAGAGGGGTGAGGTCGTAGGGATAATCGGCAATAACGGGGCCGGCAAGAGCACCCTTCTAAAGATACTGGCGGGCACCCTTGAGAAGACAGGCGGCGAGCTCTCCGTAGAGGGCAAGATATCGGCCATCCTTGAGCTTGGCACGGGTTTTCACCCCGAATACACAGGCAGGGAGAATATCTACATGGGCGGCATGTGCCTTGGTATGAGCAAGGCCGAGATAGAGAAAAAGATAGAGGGCATTATAGAGTTCAGCGAGCTTGAGGATGTACTGGATAGGCCCTTTAAGACCTATTCAAGCGGCATGCAGGCGCGCCTTACATTCTCAACGGCCATAAGCGTTGACCCGGACATATTCATAGTGGACGAGGCCCTTGCCGTTGGCGATGCCTTCTTTATATCCAAGTGCCTGAAGCGGATAAAGGAGATATGCCTCTCCGGGGCCACCGTGCTCTTTGTCTCACACTCCTCTGATCTCATTAAAAGGCTCTGCGACAGGGCGTTTTACATTAACGAAGGCAAGCTTGTGATGAACGGCGAGGCTCAGGAGGTCTGTAGCTACTATGAGTCTCTCCAGTTGAGGACTTCTTCCAAGAGAAATGAGAAGGTCTTGACTGAAAAGGGCGTAAGGGTGGGCGGAGACGAAGTGGAGATAAAAGAGATAAGGCTTTTGACCTCGGAGGGGACCCCTTCGTACGCTTTTTTCCAGCACTCTTCCATGGTAATCTCAGTAAGCGTGGAGTGTAAGGTAGAGCTCACTAATCCGGCCCTCTGGGTCCGCATCACACGTTCTGACGGTGTGGTGGCCACAAGCTGGCTCAGCCATGAGCCCGAGTTCATCGATATAGGCGCCCTCGGTCCGGGAGAGAGGACAGTAAATATCACCATTGACGACCTGATGCTCGGTGACGGCCTTTATTATCTTACAGTGGCCTTTTTTCCAGAGAAAAAAGGCGGCGAGACCGCCTTTTATGCCGATCCCCTTTGCATGTGGGATATGGTAGTATATCTGGAGGTAAAGCGCAAAACGAGGCCTCTTCAGACCATATTCGATCAGCCCATGAGAATCTCCTTAGAGAAAGAATGAAGAATTAAAATGGTAAAGGAATTTGAGAAAAATGAAGCCCGGTATGAGGACGCCGTGGCATCGCGTTACAACAGAGACTATCACCAATCGTCTATTATGAAGATGTTCGATGAGGAGTTCGCAAAATTCGTAGCTGAAAATTATCACAAAGGAGACAGGGTCCTCGATCTTGGTTGCGGGGCGGCCTCTTTATGGCCCCTCTGGCAAAAATTCCTCCCCGAATCAGCCTCCCTCGTGGGGGTGGACCTCTCTGAAGGCATGATAGGTGAATGCAGGACGCAGTACCCCGGCGATGATTTTCGACAGGGGAGCCTCTTTGAGATACCCGTGGAGTCAGGCAGTGTGGACCTTGTCATCGCATCAAGTGTACTGCACCACGTGCCCGATGAAAATTTTGGGGAAGTGATGAAGGAGATTTTCAGGATACTCGATGAACACGGCACCCTTGTGGGACGCGAGCCCCTCTGCACACACAGGCTTGGAGACGAGGGCGGCTGGATGGGCGGAGCCATAATGGCCTTCAGGCACCATTTGTTCAGGCTTACGCATACGCGCGAGTATCCCGAACCCGAGGTTGGCGACCATCATCACGCTTATGACCCCGAAAAATTCCTTAAGATGCTTTCCGGCGAATTCACACCAAAGGGCGTAAGCATGAGGTTTCCTGTAAGCGGCTATGTGGGTAGATGTGACCATCCCCTTGTAAGTAAAATGGTTGCCATACTTGATGATGCCGTGGGTTTCAAAAAGGGCCATGTAATCCACTATGCGGCGAAGAAAAATTACAGTGATGTTACCGACCTTAAAGAATGTATAAAAAATGAGCTTAACAGCACAGAGAGCCCACTAACGAACAGGGTACAGTTTCTTGCGCTCCTTCAGAAGGCGGCGGAAAAGATAGAAGCAGAGTTGGGAGATACCGGCACCGGGGATTCCCCGGAAGATAAGTAAGATTAACATTACATCTGGACTCGGCTTAAGGTTATGGGAATTCATGAATGTCAGGATTTAAGGACAAGCAGAATATATGTGAATCTAATTCCACGTGGCTCGCCTCGTTCAGGGAGACTCATGGTAGGCCGCCGCGCGTTCTGCACATAGGCAATATCGCCAATAACGCCTACATCAACTCGAAGATATTAAGGGATGCCGGGGTCATAAGCGACGTAATCTGCTATGATTATTACCATATCATGGGGTGCCCCGAGTGGGAGGACGCGGACTTTGAGGGGGAAGTGAGAGATCAGTTCTATCCCCAATGGTGGGGACTGGACCTCAAGGGCTTCGAGCGGCCGGGGTGGTTTGTAAGCGGGCCTTTCAGGATGTGCGTAGAGTATCTTTGCGCCCTCCGGTGCGGGAATATTCGAAAGGCCGCTTTTTGGAAAAAGGCCATACTCCTAAGATACTATGTGGCTAACGCGCCTTCCATGGCAGGGGTAAAAAAATTTTTCATCTTTTGCCGAAGTGTTGCCTCTAAGGGCCGCAAATTCCTCTCAAGGTGCAGGCACAGGATAAAAAGATATATAGGTTTATTATCCCCGAAGAAAAACTCAGAGGCGCGAGACCCTCTCTTTGAGAAATCTCCTTTTGACAAAAGGGTCGACTGGCTTATCTCCCGGTTTTCCAAGAGCTTCCCCCAGAGAGAAGATGGCCTTACTCCGGAAGATTTTGCTCACTATCCTGGCGCCGTCATCAGCTGGGGCCAATTATTTGCCCACTATGATATTATTCACGCTTACGCAACAGACGGCATCCTTCCCCTTCTTTGTAACAAACCATACGTTGCCTTTGAGCACGGCACCATCAGGGACATACCTTTCCAGAAGACAACTCAGGGCAGACTCTGCGCCCTTACATACGCCATGGCGGACCATGTGTGCATAACAAACGCCGATAACATCAGATCGGCAAAGAGACTTGGGCTCTCCCGATACTCCTTCATACCCCATCCTGTTAATGAGGAGTTTCTTGAAAAAGACGAGGAATCAATACGGCTTTACAGTGAGCTCCATGAGAGGCTGAACTCTGACTTTATAGTCTTTCATCCGCCAAGACACCACTGGGAGGAGGAGAGGCGTCCTGACTGGGAGAAGGGCAACGATATCTTCATCAGGGGTTTCGCGCGTTTTGTAAAGGAGGTAAACCCCAAGGCCTCGGCAATTTTCATAGAGTGGGGCAAAACCGTAGATGAGAGTAAGGCCCTAATAAGGGAACTTGGCATAGAGGACCGGGTCCTCTGGATGGCGCCCCTTCCCAACAGGAAGATGATAAGGTATATAAACGCCACGGATATGATGGCCGACCAGTTTTATCTCGGGGCCTTCGGTAGTACGCTCCCAAAGGCCATGGCCTGCGGCAAGGTCTCAATGATTTATCTGGACACTAAACTCCATGAGTGGTGCTTCCCCGAGATGCCTCCCGTAATCAACGCCGGCCGGGAGCAAGAGGTCTTTTCCGGACTTAAAAAAATGTATATTGATAAGGAATGGGCAGGTGAGCTCGCCGAGGCGGCAAGGCTCTGGTACATGAAATACCACTCCAATGAAGTGATACTTGAGCTCCTTCTTGGGGCATATGAAAAGGTGCTTGCCCGAAGATGAAGGCCTTAATTAAAAGATTTTTGCTGCGGATCCTGGAGCTGACTTCTCTGGTCCTGATATTTGCCCTTCTACCGTTAAGAGCGCTGAGGAGGCGTTTTCAGAAGAGGACGGCGAGCCTCTGGGCCGGTACTCCCATAATAAATATGGGTGTTAACGCAGGTGCGGAGAGGCTTCTTGGCGTAGACGCGAGGTCGCTCGTATACTCGACTTACTATGTAACCAATGCCTTTGATTATAACCTTGAAAGGTGGTATCGTCTCCCTGTAGCCGGAAAGCTGGTTCCCTTCGTGGTCTTTGTCTGGGCCGCCATTACCCGCGACAGGCTTCATTTTTACTGCGACCGGGGACTCCTTCCATCACTTAGCACCTTCGAGTTCAGCGGCTTCGAGCTCTTTACCTACAGGTTTTTGGGTATCGATGTTTTTTTCTGGACATACGGTGCCGATGTAAGGAGCAGGGGGGTTACAAAGGCCCTTGGCGAGCCAAACTGCTGTACGGACTGCGATGCCGTTGGAAGGGCCTGTATATGCGATGATGATGCCGCCGCAATGAAGCACAAAAGGCTTCTGCATTTCTCGAAGGCCGTATTTTCCATGGGGGATATGATCGAATATACTCCGGGGAGCCGTAACGACATCTTCTTCTGGCCAGTTGATCTCGGCAACAAAAAATACGAGCCCCTCTACCCCGGCGGTTCAGAGACATTGAGGATCGTCCATGCCCCCAACCACAGGGCCTATAAAGGAACACGTTTTCTTATCGAGGCCGTGGAAAAACTCAAGGCCGGCGGTCTGCCTATTGAGCTCGTTTTAGTCGAGGGTCTCTCTAATGACAAGGCCCTTGAGATATACCGCTCGGCTGATCTTATCTTCGATCAGTGCCTCGTGGGGTTCCATGGCTACTTTGCCATTGAGGCCATGGCCATGGGAAAGCCAGTAATGTGTTTTATAAGAAAGCCCGGCCAGTACCTCCTACACCCCGAAGAGTGCCCCTTGATATACACGGGCATTGATACGCTCGGCGATGATATAAAAGGCCTTGCCATGGACAGGGATCGGTTGAGGGAGGCCGGTATTATGAGCCGCAGGTATGTGGAAAAATACTTTACCCCCGAAGCCTTCGCAAAGAGGCTTGATAACGCCTACAGAGAGCTGAATGTGGCATGAAGATAGCCCTCATAGGGTCAGGCGGTTATATCGGTAGCCGCTTTTCGGCCTTTTTAAAGAATGAGGGGGCGCTGGTTTTAAAGTACAGCTCCTCTGATGGTACGGGCATAGACCCTGTAAGCGGGCTTTTGCCCCATGGTTTCAAAATCCCCGAAGGCACGGACTCCGTCGTATACCTTGCTCAATCACCCCATTACCGTGATGTGCCTCAGATGGGGTGGCATCTTATGGCCGTAAATGTGCTTTCGGCCCTTCGCGCCGCAGAGGCGGCGAGAAGGGCCGGAGTAAGTAGATTTATCTACGCCTCCACGGGAAATGTTTACGCCAAAACCCTGGGCCCCCTCGCGGAGACATCAAAGCTCTGCCGGGACAACTGGTATTCTCTCAGTAAGGTTCAGGCAGAGGAGGCGCTTGCGCTTTTCAGGGGAGATATGGATGTGATTATAACAAGGCTCTTTGGCGTATACGGGCCGGGGCAGACCAATAAACTTGTCCCCGGGCTCCTTGACTCGGTCCTGCGGGGTAGAAGTATCTCCATTGACAAAGATCCCTCTGATGATAACGATACAGGGGGACTGAGGATATCTCTTTGCTATATTGACGACATTATGAGGATTTTAATGAGACTTATAAAAGAAGGCGGCCCCCGGTGTCTGAACGTTGCCGGCGATAAGGCCGTAAGTATTGGGGAGATAGCCTCGATTATGGCGCGTTGCCTGAATAAAGAAGCGAGCTTCAGGGCAACGGGGAAAAATATCCCTTTTAATCTCGTCGCCGATATAAGACAATTAAAAGAGGCCCTTAACCCGACATTTACCTCAATAGACGAGGGAATTAGAAAAACGGTTGAGTTCGAAACCTCCAAATCTTCAGGCGGTCTTGATGTATGAAGGTACTTCATCTACCCACCGATGTGGGCGGTTTCTCATGGGGGCTGGCCGCGGGCGAAAAAAAACTCGGCCTTGACTCCACTGTCCTCTTGAAGCAGGGTTCCTGGCTTGAGTACCCAAGCGATATAAATCTTGAGTGGGACAAAAAAGGGCGGGTGGCAAAGTTCGCAAGCGCCGCCGCCACGCTCCTTAAGATTAGAAAAGAATTTGATGTATATCACTTTAACTTCGGCGCCTCGCTTATAGACCCGGCTATCTACCCCCTCTTTGACCTACCCTTTTATCCACGGAACAAAAAGATATTTTTTACATACAACGGCTGTGACGCGAGGCAAAAACTCAAGACCATGGAGAGGGTTGGGTTTTCCGCCTGCCATGAAGCAGGCTGTTACGGCGGTATGTGTAATGATGGCGCCCTTGATTTGTTAAGGGCCAAAAAGATAGAAAAGGTCTCGCGCCGGGCCGCGGGTATCTTCGCCCTTAACCCCGATCTATTATGGGTGCTACCGGAGTGGGCCGTCTTTCTCCCCTATACCATCGCCGCCTGGGACCGTATCGACCCTACGCCTTATAAAATCGGCAAAAAGTTAACCATAGTGCACGCGCCAACGAACCGTGGGGCCAAGGGCTCGGAGTATATCCTCAAGGCCCTCGAAGAGCTTAAAAAGACCTACAAGAATATAAAGGTCGTGCTTGTGGAGAATAAAGTGAACGAGGAGGCCCTGAAGATATACGCAGAGGCCGACCTCGTCATAGACCAGGCCCTCATAGGCTGGTACGGAGGGCTGGCCGTTGAGGTTATGAAGATGGGAAGGCCTGTCGCGGCCTTTATCAGGGATGAGGATCTCAAATTCATCCCCGAGAAGATGGCCCATGGGTTAAAAGATGCCATCATTAACATAAACCCTCAAAACATCGCCGAGGTCCTGAAAGAGTATCTCGACAATACACGCCTTCTTGAGCGCAGGCATGAGGCTGTCCTTGATTACGTTCACAGATGGCATGACCCCCTCTATGTGGCCGGCATCACCAAATCCTTTTATGAGGGCGAGTGTAAAAAGCCCCAGACTTTCTGACCATGTGCGCGATCGCGGGATTATACTGCTCCGGAGGTGTTAAGGACGCCTCGTGGATAAGGATGATGGCCAGTGTCATGAGGCACAGGGGGCCCGATGATGAGGGCTATCTCGCCGTTAATTCGAGCTCTGGAAAGGTCTACGGGCTGGTGGGCGATGAGAGCCGCGTTAGAGGTGAGAATATCGCCGCCTTCCATAATAAGGCAGATTTACTCCTTGCACACAGGAGGCTTTCCATAATTGATCTCTCAAACAAGGGCCATCAGCCCATGTCCAACGCGAGAGGGGATATATGGATAACCTATAACGGAGAGATATACAACTACGTAGCCATCAGGGAAGAGCTCACGCGAAGAGGCCGCGTCTTCAGAACGGATACCGATACGGAGGTCCTTCTGGCGGCATACGAAGAGTGGGGAGAAAAGTGCCTTGAGCGTTTTGACGGGATGTGGTCTTTTGTTATTTATGACAAAAAAAGAAATGTCTTGTTCGGGGCAAGAGACCGTTTCGGCGTAAAGCCCTTCTACTATTTTAACAAAGACGGGTACTTTGTCTTCGCCTCAGAGGTTAAGGCCATAGTGGCCCTGCCTTTTGTGGAAAAAAGGATAAACCGCAGTGCCGTATTCGACTATCTCGTAACAGGGCTTGAGGAGGCCGAGGAGGAGGGGTTTTTTTCCAATGTTTTTGAACTATTGCCGGCCACTGCCTTTGAGATGGACCTTGGCAGGGCCCGGCTTCGAAAGTGGCGGTACTACTCGCTTGAATGTAATGAATCATGGGAGCCCTTTGATAAGAGAAGGTTCACAAAACATGTGAGCGAGGTGCGCGGGCTTGTCATTGATGCAGTAGGCACGAGGCTTCTATCTGACGTGCCCGTGGGGTCGTGCCTTAGCGGCGGCCTTGACAGCTCCAGTATTGTCTGCGTGATAAATAACCTCCTTAATGAGAATGCGATTTCACAGATAGGCACTCGGCCGCGTACCTTCACGGCAGGCTATGAGGCGGCTGATATTGATGAGAGCGCGTGGGCAGGGCTTGTAGCAAAAAAAACCAGGGCCCTGTCTTTCACAACGAGACCCTGTAGAGAGGGGCTCATGGAAGACCTTGAGGCCCTTGTCTTTACGCAGGACTTCCCTTTCGGCTCAACGAGCATATACGCCCAGTACTGTGTCATGAAGCTCGCTAATAAAGAGGGCGTCAAGGTCCTCCTTGACGGGCAGGGGGCTGATGAGCTGTTTTCCGGTTACCCTACGCATTACGCCCCTTTTTACGCCGAGATGCTCTCAAGGCTCAGGCTCTTTTCTCTTTTAAGAGAGGTTCGGGCCGTGGGTAACGCCCCCCTTGGGGGGAGGGCCCTTTTCGGCTCCCTAATTAAGTATCTTACTGCCGGGAATCTGCCCGCCGGCCTTGTATCGGCCATGTACAAACGCAAGGCCCCGGAGTTGGGGTATCTGAACGCCGGGTTCTGGTCTGACTACAGGGATAGGCTTAACGACCTTGGCCAAAGTAAACCCTCTTCACTTAACAGGTATCTCCTCAATTCCCTTATCGGAAATGGTCTCAAGACCCTCTTGAGGTACGAGGACAGAAACTCCATGAGGTTTTCCGTGGAGGCGAGAACACCTTTTGCCGATAACCGCGCCCTCATAGAGTATGTCTTCTCCATACCTGCTGTATATAAGATACATAACGGCTGGTCCAAGGCAATCCTCAGAAAATCCATGGAAGGGATTGTCCCCGGTGAGATATCACGGCGAAGGGACAAGATAGGTTTTGCTACCCCTGAGCATGAGTGGCTAAGGGGCTCAAAAGACGTCCTCAAGGAGTATGTGGACAGGGGAATTGACGACTTCATAGACACGGGTAAGGTTCTGAAGGACTGGGAGAGTCTGATAGCTGAGCGCCCCGGGTCCACGCTCACAAAGATATGGAGGTTTATAAACCTCGGGGTCTGGAGAAAGGTCTATAAGGTTTAATGCGCCGTAAGAGCCATCCCGCATTTCAACGAGAGCGGGTCTCCCGCTTGATGGCAAGTTCTTTTATATCCCCTGGTGACTAATGCATAACCTCAATTAACTGTCTGGTCCTACTTCATGACGGCGTTAAGCCGTCCCATGATTTTCTTAATCACATTATCCCATGAATGCTCTTCGGCAAAATTCTCCCTATCCGTAACAGGGCGACTCGAAGCCGTATGAGCCGCCTCAACTACAGCGTGTGAAAATTCTTCAGGTGTATTGCCGTATGCCGCCCATTTGCCCATGCCGCTTCGCAGTGCCCCGATGTCCGTTGCGGCAACCCCCAAACCTATTAGAATATAGCTATAGAACTTCAACGGCCGCTCAACGGTGCGTATGCGGTCGGATATATCTCGAAGTGGAATGAGCCCAACGAGATATCTGGATAAGACATCCTTGAGTTTGTCCCGCTCAACAACGCCTCTATAACGGACATTAGGAGCCGTGCAAACCCAGTCGGTAAGAAGAGGCCCATAGAAGTCAAAGACCCACTCAGGGAGGCATCGCGCCACCTTGTCTATAAGCCCGATATCTACCCATGGCAGGATATTGCCCACAAAGACCGCCGACTTCGGTTGTTTTTTTGTAGCGTCCTTAACTGCCAGGTCCTCTATGCTTACACCGTTGGGAATTACAATAACCTTATTTGCGCTGTTTAAGCTGGTAGCGTACTCTGCAAGGGGCGTGGAGACGGCCCATATATCATCATATCTCCCGTTTTTTACCATACGGTCGAAATCGTCTATAAAATTTTTATGATACGCATAGGAAAAGCCGGAGGGCAGGTCGTTAAGCCTGTACACAAGCCTTCGCGCCTTCAACTGCGGAAGAAAGAGAAAGGTGCTCGAAGCATCGTGAATACATAGGTCGTAGTGGGTATTTCTTATGTGAGGCGGCAGGAAGACTGAATAAAATTTTCTTTGCCAATTAAAGCGAAGAAAATCCTTGCGTGCCGGGAAGGGTGCCCTCAGCGGATATTCCATAAGACCTTTTTGGACACAAAAACCCTTTGCATCAAGGCGATTCATCCACGCCCTCTTAAACCTCCTGCGCCTGATTCCGGAAAAAACATCAAGAGGTGAAGAGGCATTCGAGACGTAGTCAACCGACCAGCCGTTCTCTACAAGACCCTCGGCAATATACTGTATACCCACCTTGCCGTATGTGTCTTTAAAAGACTGAGTTCCTAAAAATATGGCTTTCATAATCCAGAAGAGGTCGTCAACAGGGCAAAGTATCGGTCAAAAACTGCCGGACGACGAATAGAGGAAATTTTTCAATTTCGTGGCAATGAAACCCGGCATCATGCGTACAGGCGTCAAGAGTTTAATTACATCAATGGCGTCAATTGTCCGGAGTTCATTCTGCATATGACGTCTTTTGCTGAAATAATGAGGAAGCAACCTTACAGCGTCAAACTTGGCCTTCAGAAACAATCTCCATTTTCCGCTTCTTATACCAAAGTACATAAAGTCCACAAAGGTGCCGAGCAATATCATGGGCAGAAATAACAGAAGAACGGGCGCGGGTATGTTTTTTATTCTGACAAATTCGATATTTCTGTGCGTGTAATATACACTTATATCCGATGCCACGCCCACAGAGTAACTAACCATATGGTAAACCAGGGACTCAGGCACATACAGTATCTTCCATCCGGCAAGCTGAGCCCTGAGGCTCAGGTCCGTATCCTCACATTGAATGAAAAAATCCTCATCGAAAAACTCTATCTTTTCAAGCATGGACACCCTGTAAAGCGCGGCCGTTGCCGGCGCGGCAAAGACAAATTCCGGCGAGGAGTAGTCTGTAGAGCTTCGGGCCTTCCTCTTGAAACTTCTAAGTGTGGTAAACATAACTTCGCCGGCGCTGTCAATGGACTCACCGTTCCATGTGAGTATCTTCGAGGCGCATATGCCTACATCGGCATTTGAATCCATGGCCCTTACGACACCATTTAGCCAATCCTTATGGGCCTTTACGTCTTGATTGAGTAGCGCGATGTAAGAGCCGGAAAAATCTTCGGCGCCAAGGTTGTTGGCCCCCGCAAAGCCAAGATTCTTGTCACTACAGATCATCTTTATATCGTAAGACGCCTTTTTCACAAAATCCTCGACAATGCCGCGTGTGCCATCTGTAGAGAGGTTATCAACGATAACTACCTCAAAGTCTTTATAGCTCTGCTTATTTAATGAGTCGAGACAATCACCGATCAAATCGGCCCCATTAAAAGTTACTATGATTATGCGCACTGAAACCATCTTCCCTACCTGTTTATAAGAAGTGAATGAAAGCCTTTGGACCTCATATTGTTTTCACTCCAAGCCTTTACGATCCCATTGTATTATCGAAGCGTGCATTAATGTTAATATAATATTTAATTATATCATAAAATCAGGAAAAAATTCATAGTTATCCCAGAATTGTCCATTTTTTTCCCATCTCCAGGGATGATGTTGTCACGGCACTTCGTGGTTGTTATTTCGTTGTTTTGGAAAATGATTCCAACCTGTTGTATCTTACAAACAAAAAGAAGGAAACGTGATGTATTATTAAGAGGTTATGAGGCCATTAAAGGCCCTTTTGGAATGCGTCTACCCATACATTCTACAGTTGTGAACTTCCGGTAAAGAACTACGGAGATGGCGGTAAAGAGTATCCTGAGGTCCCATGCCGCGTTTACCAGGATATAAGAGAGCACAATGCCAGTGGCTCCGTACCTTAAGAAGGCGGGCTCTTCTCCCATGCCGCGCGCGGGGTGGCGAAAGGGTCTTCACAAAGGCAGTGGTCGGGCATATGAGAAAGGCCGCAAGACCCTGGAAGCGGATTTACAGAATAAAGAAGGGGCTCTCAGGCCCCTGGCCCCAGAGGGATCATATCTCCCTTCAGTACCTTAAAGAGATAAAGCCTCCCACGGGAGCGTCTCTCTCATCGTCTATATTTACCCGTACAGGCCCGCTCCCGGCCTTGGTTCGTCCCTCATTTAGCGAAATTTTAACATAGAGAAGGTTGCCCCGTCCAGCCCCATTTTCTCCTGAGTGTAAAAAAAAACATGGCCCCTTAGGTGAACTTCACCGGTAGGGCCGGTGTGAGGAGCAGAGGCCCTGCATAAGGATAAGGGCAAAAGAGAGGTCCGCATCTATATAGGGGAAAAGATATATAAGAGCGCGGCTTATGAGGCTTATATATGTATATCCAATATTTTGTCTCCTCAAGTGGTAAGTTTTTTAATTGACCTCAGTTATTCATAATCATAAAAAGGTCTGTAAATAAGCTAACGGTGTGCTTAATCTTCAAGGGTTATGTAAAACCCGGGCTCTGAACTCTACCAAGTAACGCTTACGCTATACCATGATTGGCGGTAATTATCCTTCCTTACTTCGCACCGTTGCAGCTGAACACATTATCCTGATCTTGGTAACCACCTCTCACCTTGATTTCAATAGCGCAATCTGCAAAGATAATAATCATAAGATTTTTATCCGCCGTATATAAGAGATTTTTTTTGTGCGTAATAGTGAGGCCATGGCATAAGAGCTGAAGCACTCAAACTTTAAAGCAGGGGGGAGGGCGGCGTGGCAAAACGAATCTTTATAAGTGATATACATCTGGGAGCCAGGAGGCCCCCTGTTGGCGCGAGGTTTCCATATGATTGGTTAACGGAAGAAGAGGGCGATACCCTTGAGAGTTTCCTCCGATATCTCCATGACCATGAACCCCATCTCAATGAACTCGTAATTGTGGGGGATTTTCTCGATATCTGGATCTGCCCTCATGATGAAGAGCCCCCCACGTTTGCCGAGATCCTCTCGGCAAACGGGCCTATCATTGATGCCATGAATGCCCTGTTGGCAAGAGGGGTGCGCATTGTCTTTTTGGAGGGCAATCATGATATGTACCTTACAAAAAGCGCTCTGGATACGGTCCTTCATCCTTCCGCCAATCTGGAATATTACCCCGAGTTTTACCTGAGTGGCGGCGTGTACGCCCTTCATGGCCACGTTTTTGATCCCTTTAACAAGAGGGTTACCGGTGATGAACCTAATCTTTCGGGATATCCCCTCGGGTATTTTATCTCACGTATCGTGGCGACAAAAAAAGCCCTCACCAATAGCTCCAAAAGGCCTATCTTTGAGATCATTGAGCACATTGTTCACAATGTTCTACATAACCTTGGTCCGGCCGTGGCCGTCTTTGACGCCCTTTTGGAAGACGCGGGACTGGACGAGGATATAAGCATAACAATGCCCGATGGGACGCATGTTACGGTGCAGGATGTTCAAAATGCCTTTGTTTCTCTTCCGGCCTCTGCGAGCATAGCTGACCTGGTACCCTTTGTAAAACCGTTAGCCGCAACGCACAAAGCCGCTAATGGATTTAAGGACATAGGGCTTGTTGTATGCGGTCATACGCACGGCGCTCGCGATGTAGAGCTGGACCTTTCTGACGCGCCCGATGATGATTTTGCTTATACACAGGTCTACGCCAACAGCGGGACATGGATAGGTTCTGCTGAAGACCCCGTTATAGCCCCGGCCTATATCGAGGTTGAGGCTGATAACGAACATGAGAGAATGATTAATGTTCGATTGATGAGCTGGGAAAATGGCGCTCCCCATGAACAAGAGACAAAGTTTTTTCCTCTACCCGGAGGCGAAGTTATCTTTACATCACCTACCCCGGCGGATGACCCATCGAGCGATGTGGATTGATAAAAAAACCCCGCTTTTTGAGTAAGCGGGGTTTAGCTTTAAGGTTATAAAGAATTAAAAAAAAGCTCTGCCATCTTTTTTTATGGCTTCAAAAATTTACGGCCCTATCTACCCCTTCTTCCTGAGCCGCTACTGCGGCTTCTACCGGTGTTACGGTTACTAAAGCCTGTGGAGTTTCTTCTCTGGTCCTGACCTCCGGACCTGTTCTGCCGTTGTCCGCCGCCGCCGTATCTCTGTGTGCGGTGTCCCTCTTCAGGGCATTCGTCCATGGAGAATCCGTCAATCTCCTTAACGGGGATCTCGCGTTTTAGGACCCGGTGGATGTTTTTAAGGAGGTATTTTTCGCCGCTACATACAAGAGAAAGCGCAGTGCCCTCTTCTCCGGCCCTTCCGGTGCGTCCGATGCGGTGCACGTAGTCCTCGGCCACGTTTGGGAGATCGTAGTTTACCACATGGGGCAGGTGGTCTATGTCAAGGCCGCGGGCGGCTATGTCGGTGGCCACAAGGGTGCTTACGGCCCCTTTTTTAAAGTCCGCGAGGGCCTTTGTGCGGGCCGCCTGGCTCTTGTTGCCG
>CAZSAY010000009.1:0-45258 GCA_964605225.1 uncultured Thermodesulfobacteriota bacterium
CCCTTGGCCCCGTGCTCGCAGTTATAACCCTTGTAGCAACAGACCCATGAGAGGACGCCCCCGAAGACAAGGGCCTTTATAAGTCCGCCTGATACGTCCTGAAATACAAGGGCGGAGGTTGCCGAATCCATGTAGCTTCCGCTACTTATGCCGAGAAGTCCCACGGACACGACATAACCGCTGAATATGCCCACAACATCAAAGATACTGACCAGAAGGGGCAAAACCAATATAGCGGCGACAATCTTCGGCGTTACGAGGTATTTTAGCGGGTCTATGGTCATAACGTCAAGGGCGAGTATCTGCTCGCTTATCTTCATTATGCCTATCTCCGCCGTCATGGCCGAGCCGGCCCTCGCCCCTACCATGAGCGCTCCCAATACGGGGGCAAGCTCACGGACAAGCCCCAGGGAGACGGCGGAACCAAGAAGGGCCTCGGAGCCGAAGGTGCGAAGGGCGTAATAACCCTGCAGGGCAAGGACCATGCCGGCAAATGCGCCTACAAGGATAATAACAAAGAGAGACTTCACGCCGATAAAGTGCATCTCCTGCACTACACGGCCAAATCTCAAGGGCCTTATGAAGATGCTGACAAGAAACTGAACGAAGAAGAGCACCATCCTGCCCATCTCTCTCAAGATGCCTATGGCAACAGAACCTATAAGGGAAAATATCTTCACGTCTACTGCTCCTTATACATCGGTAAATCCAATGACCAGGACGAGAAGGGATTAGATCTGCCGGAAGGACTCATCTATCCCTGCCGTTGAATATATCATACTGCTTAAGAAAGCTTAACAATGTAATAAGGCTTACAGTAGTGTAGGGCTACCTTGATGAGGGTGCAGGCAAGCCCCTATCATGGCGCGGCGGCGTGAGGGGTCTTTAGGGCGGCTCTCTTTTTCTTGAAGATCTCGGCGAATACCTTTACCCTGTGACGGCCGAGGTAGCAATGAACATAAAACTTTTTGCCGCCGGACCTTAAAATATAATCCGTAAGAAGTAGCGCCTGCTCTTTATTACCCTTGTTCGAGAGGTGCAGAAAATCCATGGGAAAATTTTTGAACTCCATGCCGTTGCTGGCGGCAAAGTCCTTTTCTTTCCTGACAAAACCACCCTCTATCTTTGAGTCGGGGTCCATGAGGCTCACAAGCACATCTACCCCCATGTCCTCTTTCAGCTTTTTCCATTCCCTGGCCTCGGGATAGGGGCCGATGATAACATTCTCGGCTACGGGCCTTACATCACCCCTTATGAATTTAAGGGGATAGCTCTCGGGCCTGAAGGCGGTGTAGATGCCCAGGGCAAAGAGCCCTATAAAAAAAAGCGTCAGTATTGATACCTTGCTCTCTGTACGCATTATCTCACCTAAAAATTAAAGTCAAGCCCTGCCTTGTATTCCCTGTACTCGAAACCAGAGGCACTGGCAAGGGCGCTCCTCGCGTACTTGGCGCCGCCCCTTATGGTGAGGTGCCTCGTAACGTGGCCCTTCACCTCAAGGGAGAGTTTAGTGGTAGATTCGGTCTTTGAGTTAAAGGACTGCAGGCCGCCCCCGGCAAAGGCGTCGTACTCGATGCGCCCGCCGAAGAACGCCCCCCTGGCGCGTCCGTAAAAGGTATGGGAGAAAAAACTCGAAGGGTCGAAGTAGCCGTTATTAAGGTCTTTATCAAAATCCCTGTAGTCCAGCCTGTACCCCGCCGTAAAGACTATCTCATCGTAGTCAAAATTTCTTGATATGTCGACAAAAAAGTCCTTACGGGCATTGCCGTCAGAGTAATCGGCGTATTTAATGCCTGTGGTAAGGTCCACATAGATAACCTTTCCGGAGATATAGGTGAAAAACTCGTCGAGCCGTATATTATTTCGGATTAGCTGTGCCGTATCAAAGAGCGCATAATGGCTATATCCCGCCCCTGCCCTGGTGTCCCCCGGCAGGAGTTGGGTCGCCGAGATGCCGCCTGTCATCTCTGATGTAGGGTTTGCAGGCGTATCAAGGCTCAAAAATGCTATCCTCGAAGAAATGGTCGTCTTCTTTAATGGACGGTATGAGACGCGGAGCCCGAGGGACCTGGCCCTTGACCTGTCTGAAAACCGCGAGGCCTCGAACTGGGAAAAAATGAGATTAAGCTTTAGCCCCGCTATGGGTGAGTAATAGCCCCCTGCCCTGTATATCTCAAGATGGTTGTCGTCAGAATCATCGGAGACAGCAAAGTCCAGGCTAAGCGTCGGTCCCCTCTCGCCCCTTATCTTCTCCCTTAAAGACCGGGCCTCGCTGTTATCAGGATATACATCGAGGACCTCGCCAATCTCTTTATCGGCTCCGTTCCTGTCTCCGCTCCACCAGAGGGTGCGCCCAAGTCCGATGCGGGCTTCTCTATTCGAGCTGTCTTTAGCAAGCACATTCCTGTACATAGCCATGGAGGCCTTGTAATCGCCATTCCACGCCAAGACCCGCCCCATGCCGAGCATGGCCTCGATGTCAGCGGGATTTTCCTTCAGAACCTTTCTGTACTGGACGATAGCATTATCATAACGGCCCTGCCACCCCAGGACAGAGGCAAGTCCCTTTCTTGCCCCGGCCATGGACGGATGGTCTCTAAGGACCGTCCTGTAGACCGTAATGGCCCCGTCATAATCTTTCCCCCAGGCCAGCATCTGCGCCTCTTGCGTCTGTAGCCTCGCCCGGAGCGCCTCATCATGGAGACCCTCAAGTGCGCTATGGAGTAAAGAGGCCGCCTCCAGATAACACCCATCGGCCTTGAAGGCATCAACACGGGCATCCAGGGTCGCCAGATCAAGGGGGGTTTTTGAATGGACGGGCACGTCGCCACTCATCCCAGAAGGGCTCGATTCTCCGGCAATAGAGTCATAAGCCTGGCCGAGAGAGAGAAAAAAGACCGCGAGCAGAGCGAGACTTAACCTCAAGGCCATTCTCCCGGAGACGTGAAACTCAGTTGTCTTCCCATTCAAAGCCATGCTTTTCAACCCTCTCCCACTTCTTGCCGCCAAAGAGTTTTTTAATAACAGCCTGAGTGCGCCAGAAGCTGTTCATCTGCCTGTAGCCAAAGTTTTCCAGCACACCATAGAGGAGCAAGATGAGAAAATCGCGTTTTCTGGGATATCTCATATAGGTCATCTCCTCAAGGAGTATGGCCCCGGTGGAGAGAAAGACCCCGATAAGGATGGCCATGGTAAGAAAGAGAATAAAAAAGCGGCCGTCCACAATGCCGAGAAAGAAACTAACGGTTACCACAATATAACCCAGCATCTCTACCACGGGACCTAAAAGCTCTATGAGGAGCTGATAGGGCAAGGCGAAGAGCCCCACGGCAGAGTACTTGGGGTTAAAGATCATCTTTTTGTGGCAGATAATTGACTGCATAAGTCCCATGTGCCAGCGGCGCCTCTGTCTTCCGAGCATCTTGAGGGACTGCGGGGCCTCTGTCCAGCATACGGGGTCGGGGACAAAGAGTATCTTATATCTCTTGCCTGCGTCGATAAAATATTTATGGAGGGTGAGGATAAGGTCCATATCCTCTGTAACGGTCCTCGTGGTGTAGCCGCCGATGGCCGAGAGGGCCCGCTTGTTAATAACGGAAAAGGCCCCCGAGATGATGAGAAGGGAGTTGACGGCGCTCCATCCGGCCCTGCCGAACAAAAAGCTCCTTACATACTCAACTATCTGTAACCTTGAAAGGCTGTCCTTGGGCAGTTTCAACTCCTCAATCCTGCCCCCTCGCACAACACAACCGTTAAGTATCTTCACTATACCGCCCGTGGCCATAATGGTATCAGGGTCCTCGATGACAGCGCGCATGAGCCTCTGTATGGCCTTCTCTTCCAGTATGGAATCGGCGTCAACGGAGCAGATATATGGAGACCTTGAGACATTGGCCCCTACGTTAAGAGAGTCCGCCTTGCCGCCGTGGTCCTTGGCCACTATGGTGAGATTGGGTATGGAGGGATTGATATAAAAGCCCTGGACATCGCTTGTCTCAATAATAGCCCTGTACACAAAGTCTACCCTCTCAAGATCAAAGGCCTCCTTCAGCTTATCAAGGCTCTTGTCCTCGGAGCCGTCGTCCACCACTATGACCTCATAATCGGGGTAGTCGAGGCGAAGAAGGGCATTTACGGTTTCAACGATATTGCTTTCTTCGTTATACGTCGCTATGACCATGGCTACGGGAAGGGCGAGGCTCTGGCTCATATCCTCCTGATATCTGCCGTAGCGGAGCCGCCTCATGTGCCGCACCACGACAAAGGTGGCCACCACAAGTAAAAAGACATAGACCAGGTTAGCCACGCCGTAATAGCCAAGGACGGCGTAATTGAACCAGTTAATTACCAGCTTTACATATTCCACTTGAACCTCTTCAGACAAAAATCGAGAGAACCATCTGGCTCATCATGGATAGCCAAGGACCGCCCTCGCGGCGTTTCGCACCCCTGCGTCTCCATCACTTTCGGCCGTTGCCTTTACCGCATCAAGGGCCCTCTCGGCCTTGAAACGGCCGAGTATGCCTATTATCCTGCGCCGTACTACGGGCGAGTCTCTCCGCAGGGCGTTTATAAGGGGTGAGAAGGCCCCGTTACAGCCTATGGCATAGAGCGTATCCTCGGCCTCTTGCCGTATCTCCTCATTGCCATCCTCAAGACCATCTACAAGAGACCATACGAGCCCCGTGCGTTGCAACTCTTCCACCACCATTTCCTTGGCATAGCCGTCCGCATGATTAACAAGTATGTCCCGGAGCGGCTCCATGGCGTAATTTTTCATAATGCCCATGGCCTCGGCGGCGGCGCGCCGCACCTGCCAGTTCTCATCAAAGAGGCGGAGCTTTATCGTGTTTATGGCATGAGGTGCGTATATAAGGCCAAGGGCCCGGGTACTGTGCATCCTTACCACCCAGGCCGGGTCTTCCGTAAGTGTCATAAGTTGATTGGCGGCGGAGAAACCCCTTTTTTTACCAAGGCCCTTGGCCGCTTTGGCCCTCACATCAGGCTCGCTGTCAAAGAGGGCTATTGTAAGGTCCTCCAGCACCGCGGGGCCCTCGAGTTCTCCGAGGATATCCACTACAACGGCCCTTACCCTCCAGTTCTCATCTTTTAAGCCACGCCTCACGACCTTTACCGCGGGCCTGCCAAAGGAGAGTATGGAGCTCTTCACTATCCTTAAGGAGATATCCTCAAGTGAGCCGATACCTATCTTAAGGGCCTCCATAATGGCGGGAAGCCCCTTCTCGTCTCCTATAAGCCCGAGGGAATACACGGCCATGTTTCGCACGTCTCTTGTCTTGTCTGCAGTGGCCTTAATGAGCGAATCCACGGCCCTTGAACACTTTATTATCCCGAGCCGCTCGGCGCCGCGCGCCCTCTTCCACATCTTCGCGCTCTCCAGGGATTTTAGATAATAATCCACATAACCGAGGTCCTCGAAAAACCCGTATATCCTGGGATAAAGCCTTGGCTCCGAGACATCCAGCTGCTCGATGAGGGCATCCTCGACAGCTATCCATGCAAGGGATCCGTGCCGGGTGGCAAGCCTCTTCTCCGAGATCTCCCCGGGGTAATTAACCATGGCCGAGACAACAGGGTCATAGATAGCCCTGAACCGGTCAAGGCGCAAAAACCTCTGCCTGCGCCAAAAGCGTCTCATAAAGGCGAAGACAACGATAAGGGCTATGAAGCAAAAGATGGAAATGATTGTCAGGATAAGTGCGTGACGGGTCACTATAGGGCTCTTTTGGGTTGATTTAGAGTGGAAAAGATTTTTTATCCGCCACGGCAAAACTTCACCGGCACGGACAAAACGCGATCTCAGGAGACACAGTGTTCGCCGCTGAAAATATTTTATTATATCTCAACCAGTAAAATCAAGCTTTTTAAAAAACCGTACCAACCGCCCGGGGCCAGGACAAAACCCCCTGCAAGGCCGTGGGTTCAATGCCCCTCATGGCCTCGCCAGTGCTCGACTCCAGAGAGAAACTCAAGGTCAAAGGACCGGCGCTGAGCAGGCGTCAGAACTTTTCTCATCTCCACGATATGAGCGTATCTCTTTATCATCACCTTTGTTCTAAGGGAGCCTATCCCTCTAATCTTACCCTTGATAGCGGCCATATCAGGACTCTTTTCCGTCACCAGATTCTTAAGCTCTACCTTCTTTAACTTAAGTTTTGCCTCCAGCGGAGCGAGGTCCCGCTTAATGGCAAGATGCATGGCCTCCATCTTCTCATTCTGCGCGGTGCTAAGGGTTGCCTTCCAATGATGGTGGCCCTTCTGATGGTGGCCCTTCTGATGATAGCCTATCTGAGGATGCCCGGTTAAAGAGTGTGCCTGGGTGGCCCCTGCGTGGCCCTTTGTCATGGCGCTGTGCACCGCCACTCCCTTGTGAGTCTCCGCGTAGGAGAGGGTTGCGAAAGTTAAGGATATAGCCGCCATGGCGATTAAACCCTTTTTCAGTCTTGTCTGCATATCTCCTCCTTGATTGACATTTAAAAAAACCGCTGAATAACTTTTGCTTCATTATACAGGCAGACCGTAAAATGGCAATACATTAAGTTGAAATGTATAAAAAAAGGGGCGACGCCTCTGACGCCTCCCCTCAACGGGACAAGCCCACTATCCCTTTATTAATCGCTATTGGCCACCTTTATCCCCCCACTGCTGTAGTACATCCCCTTACCATCGGGCAAAACCTCCGCCGTCTCGGTAAGACCAAGGAGAGAGACCTTGCCGGAGCATACCTTGTACTCACGCAGTACCGTAACCTTTTCATCATCGCTTACATCCAGACGCCTTAAGCTCACATCAGCGCACCTGCCCCTGTCATACCCCCTGAATGAGCCATAGTACCTCTTTCCGGAAATATTTTTCACAAAACCCCTCTTAAGGGCCGCTATCTCACGGACCGTATCCTCAAGGGACGGCGCGCCACCGTATCTTTTCCTCTGAAGGTTGGTCAGCCTCGCGGCCTCGGCCCTCTCGTCCCTTACATAATTAACATCATCGAGGACCAGACCGGGCCTGAACTCCGCCACCTCTTCGCCGTCATTTACGAAGTCGTAATTTTTAACAACCTGAAACCTCGCCGCGCCAGTGCCGTTACAGGCCACAACCCAGACGCTCGTAGAACCCTTCTGAAGTATATACCGAAAGGCCTCCAGGGCCCCCACCTCTGTAAGGCGCTTGAACCGCCCATATTTTTTCGGCACTACATATATGGCGTCTCCACCGCCGCCCTGACATGAGAGCGTCGCCATCTCGAAGATATCCAGCGAGGAATATCCCTCCTTACCCGGGGAGAGGGGACTTCGTGAAAGCCTTAGCGCACCACTTCGTATCCTGTCTAAAGACCCGGGGGCCGCGCTCTTGTATATCATAGGCTCTTCACCATGCTCTATCATGAGGGCCTCCTGGGCATGAGCCGGCCCCTCGGAATACCTGCCAAGCACCCTGAAGTCCATATTCTCTTCCAGTGACGCGGACCTGCCGATGACAAAGCTATGAGTTCTGTCAATCGCATAAACCGCCTCAATACCGGGGTCATCGGCAAGGACCTGTCTCAGGGCCATATCTGTACCAACCGAGTTCTGTGCCCGGCAAAAAGATGCAAAGGCAAGGGTTAGAAAAATAGATATCAGTAACGTCTTCATCGTCAGAACCTCCTCAAAGTGATTTTCCTTAATCCCTCAGTTCTCAGCGCCTTTATAAAGCACAAGGCGTGCCAGTCTTTCTAAAAACGTAAGTGCTTGTAAAATATATATAAAATTATTACTCACAGGGCAAGGCAGGACCCCGGGTGTGCGCTTTTGGCCGTAAAGCCGGTCGGCAAAAAAGCGCCCTGCCATGTAAAGCCCTACGCCACGTAGCCATATGGAGTTCACCTCGGAGACAAAAGGCTGGCGTGCGTTTTTTGCGGCTGTGCGTTTCCGGCACAATAACAGGGCCCGTAGTTATAGGCGCATCACTCTGTCATCTAATAATATTAACTGCCTCGCCATTATAGTTATGATATATTGTCCAATGTCCGATCAAAAATGTGTTGAAATCTTTTTTGAGGATAGGACTTGATGTCACGATATAATAGAGAAAATAGAAATCAAAGAATCGCCTTTAGAAAAAATATACGCTACGGCCCTACCGAGCCGCCGGAACACATATCTTTCATCATCAACATCTCTGATACAGGGGTCTATATCAAGACAAACAGGCCTTACCCTCCCGGCACAAAGCTCTTCCTTCTTATAAGCACAAAGGAAGGCCAGTACAGGGCCGAGGGCATCGTAATCTGGGCCAAAAAGGCCCCGTCCCATCTCATAAGACACATGCATGGTGGTATGGGGATAAGATTTACAGCCGTTGACAAGGGACTGCTCGAACTCTATAAAAAGAAGACTTGAGGCAAAAGCGGGTTGCCGCGCCCCGTCACGGGCTTCCATCCATACCACGCCACAGACCTCCATTCCCGATATTGCCCCCACCCGGGGCGCCAGATGAAAAATCCATGCGGACTTTTCAAAACCGCCCCCCTGTGCTATGATAGTGATATTAGAACAAAAAATGGTCTGCCATTATGCTGAAAAAAACATCACGCCTTACGGTGCCCAACGACCCCGCCTATATAAAGGGTATCTCGGCCTACTGCAGGGAGCTCTCCCGGCGCATTGGCTTTACTCCCACTGAGACGCGGCAGATAAACAGGGCCCTAAGAGAGGCCGTCTTCAGCGTCGTTACGCAGGCCTTCAACCCCTATGACGACGAGACCTTTGAAATAACCTTCCAGATACAGAGCGATGGCCTTCAGATAACCATAGAAGACATGGGCCTGCCCTTTTCCTTCGGCATCGTGGAAAAGAAAAAGGCCGCCCCCGGGCTTAAGGCCATAGAAAAAAACGTTGACAGAGTAGTCTTTGTAAACAGGGGCGCAAAGGGCAAAGAGCTCCAGCTCTTCAAGTACCTGAAGGGAAAACACGTAGAGGAACTCTTCAACGCCGAAGAGCTCAGCCCTTACGGCGTCTGCGAGATACCGTCCCGCAAGGACCTTGATATACGCCTTATGAGGCCCGAAGAGTCCACGGAGGTCTCACGGTGCATATACCGGACCTACCGGTACACATACCTCAAGGAAGACCTCTATTTTCCCGAAAGGATAGAGGCCATGAACCGCAACGGCAAGATGGTCTCCATAGTCGCCGTCACTGAAGAAGGCGAGGTGGCGGGCCACTTTGCCATTATGCCGAGGCCAAACAATAAAGTGGCCGAGATAGGGGTCGCCGTTGTCATGCCCCAATACAGGGGCAGGGGCATAATGAAAAAAATGCTCACCTGCCTCATGGACGAGGCGCGAAAGCGTTCCCTCTACGCACTCTACGGAAATGCCCTTACCATACACGCCCTCAGCCAGAGGGCCAATATAAAGTTCGGTTTTCACGAGACGGCCCTGCAACTCGGCTGGATACCGCCAGGCTCCACAAAGATTATCAAGGATCGGGGGCTTAAAGGTGCGGGAAACATCCTTACCTTTTTCAAGTACCTTCAGGATACGAAACCCTACACTGTCTTCATACCGGAAAAATACAAAAAGATAATGGACAGGCTATACTCCGGCCTCGGGCTTATGAGGCTCTTCGAGCCCCCGTTGCCTGTAACCATCTCAGTGCTACCCGCCCAGTCAGAGCTCAACCTTAAGATAAAGCCCCACCACAGGACAGCGGTAATCACCGTAAGAAAATTTGGAAAGGATTTTCTGGAGCGACTTCAGACAAAGACCACGGAGCTGTCCAATAAAAACTTCAACGCCCTGTATATCGACCTTGAGCTCCGTGACCCCTTTACCCCCAGGGCCGTCTCCATGGCCGAGGACCTGGGATTTTTCTTCTCCGGCATACTGCCCGATTACTCCGATGGAGACGTCTTAAGGCTCCAGCGATACAAGACAACGGTCATATATGACGAGATTCACACGGGCTCTCTCTTTGGAGGCGAGTTCGTGGAGTACATAGGGTCGCAGGATAAAGGCCAACGAATCGGGCATGGCAACTCTGGCTGAAAGGCCGGGCACGGCCCCGGGGAAAAGGGGCCCGGGGGTAAGAGAAAAAATACACTTTTTTGGATACAGGTCCATGCCCTTGCGCCTCAGGAAGGGGCGAACAAAAACCTCCTCATCGTAGGCACAATGCCATCCATAATACCCATGAGCCTTGAACTCTCGTAGAGCTCCCTGAGGGGTAGTCTTGAGCGGTGTGCAAAGTATATCTTTCTCTTTACGACATTTTCGTCCCTGTAAAACCCGTTACTAATGCCACCGGCATACCTTGATTTAAAAAAAGAGAGTCCCTTGAAAGAATATATGCCCCCGCCGCACTCGTAGAGAAAACGGAAGACCTGCTTCATGAAAAACGAATGCCTGTAAGAAGAATCCTCTACCTCAAAAAAAGGCGATAGCCCAAGCGAGAGGACCTCTACGCCCTCGGCCTTGAATCGCTCGATAGCCCGGCTCATGATAAGGGCAAGGGTTCCGCCATGGGCACATGAACGCGTCCTCAAGGCCCCGGCAAGGTAACCGTAAACCTGGCCCGACCTGTACATGGGATCAAAAAAAATAAAACCCGCAACACGGCCGCCTCTGATGGCGATGAATTTTCTCACATCAGGCTCAGAGCCGTAAACCGCCCTTCGTACAAGAAACCAGAACTCACGGTCCTTTGTCCGCTTACCGGCGAGCCACTCCCCGGTAACCTCTCCGAGCTGACCCTCAAGGCCGGACCCGTCATCAATCTCAACAACCTCCACCCCCGACTCATGGGCGCGCCGTATCATCCTTCTGATAGACTCCTTTGCCCTGCCCCTGTAATTATACTCTCCAAGAAGTAGCTCCGTCTCCACGCCCATCTCGTTAAGATAAAAACCCAGCCCCGAGAGTTCCCGTGCGGCCTCCGGCGTTACATGCAAAAAGGCCGAGCGTGGAAAGCGGTCCATAAAAGACCCCACAAGGCGTGGGTAGTCCTCTTGTGCGCAGAGCGGATTTGAGAGCGCGAAGGTTACGCCCGGCGAAGGCGCATAAGGGATGTAGCCGGTGCCGGGAATCACAAAGTGGTCCAACCCCTCCTGCAACGATGAGTAGGCGGAGCTGTGGCTTCCGTGGTTAACGAGATATCTTCTAAGGTCCTTTTTCATCTTCGGTGACGCCTGCTATGCATATCTATTATTAAAACACCATTCACCCATCTTTTCAACAAAACGCCTCGCCTTTGTACCGGGTCCATGATAATTTTTTTCTGGCCTAAAATATGCATTCATGTATAATCTTAAAAAAATACAAGGAGGCACAAAATGGCAAAATCAATTACCGCGATTAAAGACATACTGAGGCGTGAAGAGAGGCTTGTAGTAAAGATTAAGGATACCATCACAATCATGGCCCACAAAGAGTCCAAGGCCCAGCTCAGGGGCTTTCTAAAGAACAAAAGGGCCGAGGTAAAAGAATACAAAAAAATAATAAAGGCCGGCGAAAAATGCCCTGCCATTAAAAAACCCGCGAGCAAATGTAAGCCTGCCGCAGGCGCGAAAAAAACCGGCGGCAGGTGTAAAAAACCCGCGAAATAAAATAAAACACTCTTACTTTCTTTTGGAAAAAAGAAAGTAAGCAAAGAAAACCAATAGGGGGATGGGGGTTAGAGCTATTGATAATGCGCCCGGTGTCCCGCGAAGCAGACTGCAAAAAAAAGAAAGTAAGCAAAGAAACCCAATATGGGGATGGAGGTTAGCGCTATTAATAATGCGCCCCATGCCCCGCGAAGCAGACTGCAAAAAAAGAAAGTAAGACAAAAAACAAATATGGCGATCATCTCTACCGGCTATGGAAGGGGCGGGCCTGGTATCATTTACCTGAGCGCATACGCCCCATAGGGCCTTTGAATATGAGATACCGCGGGCAAGAGGCCCGCAAGGAGTCTTGATATGAGCAACGGATTACCCGCCTTTTTTCAAGAGGTAAGCGAGAGATTTCCAGCAGTTTTCAAATCTTACAGCGCCCTTGGTGAATCCATATCAAAACTCAAGGGCCTCGACGATAAGACCGGGGAACTCGTAAAACTTGGCATCGCCATAGGCGCCGGCTACGAAGGCGCCGTCCATTCCCATACAAGAAGGGCCCTTGCTACAGGTGCATCAGAGACTGAGATAATACAATGCGCCCTCATGGCCATTACGGCCATTGGCTGGCCCGGGGCCATGGCCTCTCTCTCATGGATTGACGACATCATCACGGACATCAGGTCCGAATAGCGAAGAGGCCTTAATAATCAATGGCGATCTCGGCAACGGCTTTGCCCGTCTCTGCAGCGGCATCAACGATGCTTATAAGCGTCTGCCCCTGCCCGGCATGAGGAGTTGCGCCTTTTGTAAAGACGCTGAGTTCTCCTGTCTCTGATATAAGAAAAAGAACTATGGCTGATGGATAGCGGAGGATAAAATCCTCGTATCCGAACTCCGCCGTGAGCTTCGTTTTTTTCACACTCGCACCCCTTGCGAATCTGCGCGAAATAGACCAGTAATCACAATCCTTGCCAAAGAGGAACCTGCCGTGCAGATGAGATGAAATGGTCTTGCCCGCGGCCTTCTCCACATCACGGCCAGGTGCAAGCTGATAGAGCTCGGAGCTATCGAAGATGTGCTTAAAGTGCAATATGGCAAGGGAGTTGGTCTCGTTGTTGGGCGTCATTGCAAGAAGCCTGCCTATGCCCTCCATATCAATCTCTTTAAGTACGGATTCCGAGAGTCCGCTCCCGTAATAGGCGGCCAGCCCCTTCATGCGCGCCGCCATGACACTACTACGGTTGGTGTCCACAAGCACAACCTTAAAGCCAATCTCCTTCAATACCACCCCTATCTCCATGGCCCATGAAGAGGCCCCTATGATTAAAAAGCCGCTGGGCTTTGCCATGGCCACGCCGAGAACCCTGGCGAAAAACCCCGCGCCCAGACCGTAAAAAACAACTGTTAAAATAATTACGTAGAATGTCACGGGCAGTAACATGGCCGCCTGCTCAACCCCGGCCCGGTCAAGTCGCATGGCGAATACAGAGGCTACGGCGGCCGCCACTATGCCCCTCGGGGCTACAAGGGCGACAAAGGCCCTCTCCCTCCATTTAAGCCCCGACCCCAGGGTAGAGACGAGCACCGCCGCGGGACGCACAACAAATATCATCACAGCCGTAAAGAGAAGACCCTCTAATGCAAAGTGCGACAAACCCGCTACCTTGAGACGCGCCGCGAGGATGATAAAGAGCCCGGAGATAAGGAGCACACGGAGGTTCTCCTTGAACTCCACTATATGACGGATATTTACATCACGCTGATTCGATAGATAAGCGCCCATGAGTGTCACGGCAAGGAGACCTGATTCAGGCTGAATAAGGTTTGATAGCGTATATGCCCCGAAGAGCACGAGCAGTGTCACGGCATTTTGCAAAAAGTCCGGGATAAGGTAGCGTTTAAGGAGGATAACGAGGATAACTCCCGCCGCGATTCCTGTGCCCCCTCCGGCAAGGAGGGTCTTTAGTATCCCATAGGCCGCCAGACCGTGTACCTGATGAAACCTTCCGGCCACTATGGCCTCGTAGACGAGGACGGCGAATACGGCCCCCATGGGGTCTGTAACAATGGCCTCCCAACGGAGGACGCAGGAGACCTTTTTCTTCGGCCTTATCTGGCGAAGTAGCGGGATTATAACCGTTGGACCCGTCACCACGAGTATGGCGCCGAGCAGGAGGGCCAGCGGAAGCGTGAAACCAAGGATAATATATGCCGATGCCGCGCCAAGGAGCCAGGTGACCAGAGTACCCGTGAGCACAAGCCTGTTTACTACGGCGCCCTGCCCGCGGAGCTCATCTAACTTTAGGCTGAGCCCGCCCTCAAAGAGAATAATGGCCACAGAGAGGGATACAAGGGGAAAGAGGGTCTCGCCAAAGATGGCATCAGGGTCGATAAGCCCCGTAACAGGCCCCGCGACAATGCCGCAGACAAGAAGCACAAGTATGGATGGCACCCTGATGAACCAGGCTAGCCACTGCGCGGATATGCCGAGCATCAGTATTACGGCAAGCCATATGATTATCTCTTCGCTCATCTAAATCATCCGCTTTTTGCATGGTAACGGGCTAAAAGAAAAGGGTCCTTCTACTGAAAGGCCCCCTCTTTTTTAATCATGATGTTTTCCGGGCACCTTTAAGGGAGCTCTTGGGAAACCAGCACTTCCTTAATAGGGCCGCACCTTAGAGTCAAGGTTGCATAAAAGCCCCTCAAGCTCGCTTAACTGCCTTCTTGTGCCAACTACAACAAGCTTATCTCCCTCGTCGATAGAGAGGTCTTTTTTGGGATTCGGGATAATCCCCTTTCTGTCTTTTTTCAATATGGCGAGTATATTGGCGCCCTCCTCGCAGAGGTTTCTCGCCTTTCCCATGGTAATGCCCACAAAGGGCGAGTCCTCTCTAATGAGGACCTCTTCAAGGACAAGCTCGATGTCTCTGGCATGCATGACAACATCAAGAAAGTCAACGACAGCGGGACGAAGGAGCAGGCTCGCGAGCCTTTTGCCTCCTATGCTGTATGGAGATAGAACGCGGTCGGCGCCGGCTTTTAGAAGTTTAAACTCCGTCTTCTCGATATTGGAGCGCGCCACGATGAAGATATCCCTCTTCAGGTTTCTGGCACTTAGCGATACGTAGACATTATCGGCGTCAGAGTCCGTGGCCGTCACAAGCCCCCTTGCCCGCAGTATGCCAGCCCTTTTCAGGACATCGTCATCGGTTGCGTCACCGTCCACATAGAGATAACCGGCCTCGGCGCATGCGGCCATGGCGTCAGAGACACTGTCTATCACCACAAAGGGCATGTTCTCCCTTGCCAACTCCAGGGCCACCTGCGCGCCCACCCTGCCAAAACCGCAGATAATGTAATGGCCGTTAAGGGCATCTATCTTTTTTTTCATCCTCCTCCTCCCCAGGACGCCTTCGAGGTGTCCTGAAACCATATAATCCGAGAGTGTTGTAAAGATATAAATAAAAGTTCCCACGCCGAGCACTATCAGAACAGAGATCAGAATCTTACCATATGGGGTAAGAGGGTGCACCTCGCTGAAGCCCACGGTGGATATGGTAATAAGGGTCATGTAGAGGGCATCACTGAAATTCCACCCCTCGACAAGCATGAGCCCCCCTACGCCGAGAACCACAACCGAGAAAAGTAGAGCGCCTATCTTCCAGAAATGTCTAAGCCAATGCACTTCGCGCCTTACCTCCCATCATTAAGCCCTATAAGGGTTTTATCATAAATAGAAAGAGTAAAAAAGGGGTGACCCTGTTTAAAAAAGGTTTCCCTGGCAGGAGTGGGGCAGGAGGTTATGCTCAAGGTTTTTTAAATATAGATGTCTCGGGATGAAATGAATACCACACGAACCAGTAAGAGACAAGCCCGGGAAGGCGTTTTCCCGAGGAAAGTCTGGCGTAGGCCTCTTCAGAACCCTTATCAAAATAGATAGTCAAGCGCTCTCCGGCCAGAGTATCTTCCACGGGAGATGGTCTCTTTTTAAGGATACTGAAGGGATAGGCCCTCTGCCGTCCCTTTAGCTCTATGCCAAAGACCAGCTCCTTTTCCCGTAGATAGGGCGGGCTTTTTTTGAGACGGAAAAAGGCGAAGGGGCTTTGGCTGTAGCCCTCGTAAGGATCGCGATTATAGTCGCGGGCGTAACCTGTCTTCGTGGAAAGGACCAGGGTATGGGGAAAGAGTTTTCGCCACCTCTTCCACGTGGTAAGCCTTGAGGGTATGGGTTTTAGAGGTGTCCCTGTCATGGGGCCGGTTACGGCCTCGCGCCTTATCTGCGACCAGAGGCTCTCTGTCTCGCGGTCATAAAAGAGGACATTGGAACGGTATAGCCTCCCGGATATGCCAAAATTATAGGTCTTGCCTTTAATGGTGCGGCCATAGACCTGGCCGCTTCTGGAGAGTGGTCACCATGTGGCCAGTATGGCGTAACCGGATATACGGTCGTTCACGGCCTCGTGCCAGTTCAGTATCTTTATGGGATAGGCCTTTGCCGCGCCCTTCACGGCTACGCCCAGGACCTTATCATTGTCCTTTAAAAAATCGGCATGGCCGGCCTTTACAAACACGGGGTTTGAAAGGGCCGGTATGCCGTCCTTGGGCGGCCCGCCGGAGCGTATCTCTTTTGTGGATATGGAATGGGTGGATAGGTCAAAACCCGTGACGAGAAAAAATATCAGCGTAAGTGCAAGACCCTTTAAAATTCTCATCTTCACCCCCCCCCATATATTAAATAAACCCTATTATGAGGCCCTGTCAATGGCCCGGTGCTAAAGGGGGGAAGGGAAAAGGGGAAAACAAAAAAGAGGAGATGTGTATTGGTTTTCTTTGTCTTACTTTCTTTTTTCCAAAAGAAAGTAAGGGACTCAGGCGGAAGTGCTGGAAGCAATCGCATCAGATGACGGTCTGAAGCTGTCCATGGTATCAATTTCAGCCCTGGCGTCTACGGCCACTACGTCCTTTTCATGTACTATAAGGGGGTTTATCTCAATGGCCTTTAGCCCTTCGGCCGCCTCCAGTAGCTTTGATAGCGTCACAAGGACCCTGGCAACAGCCTGGATATCGCATGTCCCGCCCCCACGGTAACCCTCAAGGAGAGGAAAACCCTTAACCTCGCGCATCATCTTCAGAGCGGCCTCCTCGTCCATGGGGGCGAGGCCGAAGCTCACGTCTTTCATCAGCTCCACGGCAACGCCTCCTGTGCCGAACATGGCCGTGACCCCGAACTGAGAGTCTTTCGTTGCACCGAGGATTAACTCAACGCCAGGCGGCACCATCTCCTCGATGATAAAGCCCTCTATCATTGCCATGGGCATCTCATCGGCCACTCTCAAGATCATCTCCGACCAGGCGTTCTCAATATCACCGGGCCCCTTCAGCCCCGTCTTCACGCCGCCCACATCGCTCTTATGGATTATATTAGGTGATATAAGTTTAAGTACAAGGGGATAGCCAATCTTAGCGCCCTCTTCGATGGCCACGTTAACGTCTTTTACCACCTCGAACCTTGGCACACTTATACCTGCGAGACGGAGTATTGTCTTGGCATCGGGCTCGACAAGTGTCTCTCTCTCAAGACTGAGGGACTCTTTTATAAGTCTTTCTATGCCATTTATATCCATAGGCTCTACCGTGGCTCGCCGGCCCTGTAGATTAAATAGGCCGCCATGGCCGCGTCCTCGGGTCTCATAAAAACAGGCAGGCCTTTATTTCGAAAAAGCCCTGTTCTCTGTCTTGAATACCTTCCCCCCGGCGTACAGATAATAACCGGTTTTTTAAGATATTTTTTTTTCTCGGCGATAACATCGGCTAATTTGTCCGTAAGTCCCGGCGGTCCCCAGAGAGAGGCGATGATGACCATATCAAAATCGTCCTCCAAAAGGGTCTCTGTCATGGCCTCGCCAAAGTGCTCGTCTGTAACAGAGCCGGTAAGGTCCATGGGGTTGGATATAGAGCATACCGTGGGAAGCACATATTCAAGCTCTTCCACGGCTTCTTTTGCAAGCGGCGCCACCTCCAGACCGAGCTCTGTACAGCAATCGGCTATTGCCACGCCTATGCCGCCGCCATCGGTTATTATCATCACGCGTTTACCGCGGCAAGGGTCGACTTCTCCCAGGACCTTACAGGCAAGGAGAAAGTCCTCATATCCGCGTAGCTCTATAATACCGGCCTTTTTAAATGCCGCGCTATAGACCTCAGGTCTTCCGGCCAGCGCACCCGTATGAGAACGGGCGGCGGCTACGGCAGGCGCGGTGCGTCCCACCTTGAGGGCGGCAACGGGTTTTTTTTTGGCGCAGAGCGTGGCCGCCGATACAAACCTCTTACCCTCTTCCACGGACTCTATATAAAGGACAACGGCCTTTGTCGCCTCATCGGAAGCGAGAAACTCCAGGCAATCGCATTCATTTACATCGACCTTATTTCCATAACTTATGACGCGCGCCACGCCTACGCCCGCCTCCGCAAGCTCGTCCATCACCGTCATGGCAAAGGAACCGCTCTGCGAGAGTATGGAAAGCCCGCCTTTTCGGGGGCGCGCCATCCTCTCGGGAGGGATGAAGAAGGTGTCGAGCCCAGTGAGGTTATCAAAAATCCCCAGGCAATTGGGGCCTATTATCCTTACGCCGCCTCTTTTTACACATTCGCCGAGGGCCTTCTCAAGGTCCGCCCCTTGAACTCCCGCCTCCTTAAATCCGCCGCTTACCACGACAGCACCGCGAAGAGCGTCTGAGGAGGCCCTTATCATATCAGGGATATGGGCGGCGGAAAGGGCGAATACGGCCATATCCACGGGCTCTTTTATATCCTCAATGGAAGGGTAGCATTTCATGCCCGCAAGCTCTTCATGAGCCGGGTTCACGAGGTAAAGCTCGCCGGAAAAGCCGGACTGCAGTCTCTTAAGGATTACGCTTGAGAGCTTGTCCGGATTAAGAGACGCCCCTACAAGGGCAACGCTTTGCGGGTTAAAAAAGCAATCGAGCACTCTTTATTCCATGGGTTTATGATTAGACGCGGTCCTGTTTTCCTACCTTGCTTTCCCGCCACGGCACAGGGCCTTGACGAGGTGTCAGTCCAGCTTGAAGGCCACCTTCAGTATTACCTGATACTCCGTGACCGCCCCATTTACTATCTTTCCATGTTGCTCTGTTACCTCAAACCAGGAAAGCCCATGAATGGTCTTTGATGCGCGCGCTACGGCGTTGGAGATTGCGTCCTCAAAGCTCTTTTCCGAGATACCTACAAGCTCTATCTTCTTAAAGGTCTTGTCCATATCATCCTTACCTCCTGTATTTTTTTCTCATATAAGATTAATCAGTTTGTTTATGCTTTCTGTACGAAGTGGCCTTTTGTTGTTACCTGAAAGGCAGGGCGGGCTTAGATAAAAACTCCCGGGTATGGGTTAATCGGTGAGGAGGTCAGTTCACCCGCCTCACCCGTTCGCCCGTGTACCCGTCTCACCCGTTCACCCGTTCAGTCGTTCGCCCCTTTTGGTTTACAGAATCCCCGGAGATGGCACCCTCAGGGGAGAAGATCCATGGAGGTATAGTAGATAAGAAAGACACCGAGGACAAAGACGAGCATATTAAGAGATGCGCTGAAGGCGTGAATTTTTTTAAACCTTTTTTGCAGTGCATCCCGGGCCTTTCCGGCATCGCTCATACGCATCTCGGCCTTTATGCCCCGGGCCTTCTTGCCCACTGATAGCCCGGAGTAAAAGGTGATTATCGTCATGATCACAAGGAGCAAAAGACGCTTTTTCAAAAAAATATCGGCCAGATAGCATAAGTAGATAAGGCTGGCGAGGCTTACTACTGAACAGATATAGCCCATTGCCCAGTAGCGGGGAAAAATTTTACCCACAACGTCACCGGCGCCTTGCCTCGGCAGGGTCTTGAAAATGGCGGGAGCCGCGAAAAAACTGAAAAAGATTACAGAACCCAGCCAGGCGACTAAAGTGAAGAGGTGCAGAAACCTTGCTATATTGATGGCTGTCATGAAGCGTTCTCCCTCTTTAAGATATTAAAATACATGGACTTTATACAACAAATCTGGGTTTTTATCAATAAAAAGATACATTTTCAGCGTGGCGCATTATCTCTTAACATACAGGAAAAACCCTCTTCAAGGCTACCATCCCTCGAATACTTTGGAATCTGGAGAGAAGATAAAGGGGCCGGGGGCTCAGAACAAACCGTATAAAATGAGTCGAAGAAGGCAGGTAATAATCAGGGAAAAAAAGGCTGTAAAGGTTAGCATCTTTATGGCAGAGGCTACGGTGCCGGCGCTGTGCCGAAGATGGCCGTCACCGATAAAGGGCTTTACACCGGTTTTTCCCCCGTAGCTTACGGGGCCGCCGAACCTTACGCCCGTGGCCCCGGCCACTGCGGCCTCGGGAAAGCCGGCGTTGGGGCTCGGGTGATTGCGGCCGTCGCGAAGGACCGTATCATAGGCCCCACGCCAGTCATAACCGAGGATAAAAGAGACGGCAACCATGACCATGGCCGTAAGGCGGGCGGGTATGTAGTTGGCCCCGTCATCAAGGCGCGCCGAGGCCCTGCCAAAATCCCTGTATCTTTCGTTCCTGTACCCTACCATGGAGTCAAGGGTATTAACTGCCTTGTAGGCAAGCATAAGAGGAGGTCCTCCCAGAGCGAGATAAAAAAGAGGCGCTACTACGCCGTCAGAGGTGTTCTCGGCCACGGTCTCGGCCACGGCCCTGTAGATATCCTCTTCGCTCAGATCCGTGGTATCCCGGCCCACTATACGCGAAAGCCTCTTTCTTGCGGCCTCGATATCCCCGGCCTTCATGGCACCAAGGACAGAACCTGCCTCTACCCTGAGCGAACGCGTGGATAGAGACATCCATATTATATATATGCTTAAAATATAAAAGAGATAGGTTGAGAGCCAGTTGGCAAAAAAAAGCGCGAGCCATGAGATGACATAAGTCCCGCCTGCTATAAGCACGGCCATGGCCACTCCAGAGGCCCTTTGCCCGGGGCCACTTCGTACGGAGGCGCGCCCCCGCAGATGCGGCTCCGCGAGGGTAATGGCACGGCCTATCCACCTTACGGGATGAGGCACCCGGGCGGGATCGCCAAGGACCATGTCAAGGGCAAAGGCTATGGCGAGAATAATGACAAAAGTGGATACATGCAAGGGTTCTTACCTTTAAAACCCTTCTTTTAAAAAGGATAAAAGAAGGGGCTAATTGATGCCGATTATCTTTAAAAGGCGGGGCATGTCCATGGCCCCCCTTACAGACCGGGCCAGGGCGTCGAGGTTTTGCTCCAGCCTCGCCTCATAGGGAACCGTCCCCAAGGGTGGTCTCATGCCTCTTCTCCCCGCAAGGTGGGCAACGAGAGCGCCTCTCAAGGCATCGTTGTGGAATATACCGTGTATATAAGTACCCCATACAAGGCCGTCTTCCGTGACGGCGCCATCGGAGATATCAACGGCACGCCCCCCCCTTTTTGTAATTTTGAACAAGGGCCTCTCCGAGGGCGAAGACTGCCCTGTATGTATCTCAAAACCCTTTATGGGCAGGGTTGGACCTTTGAAGACAGGGGTAATGCCGGTTGCCTCAACATTGAAGGTAGTCTTATCCCTGCAAAGCGTTGTCTCTATATCGAGAAGACCGAGCCCCTCGGAGCAGGGCGAGACCGACTCCATACCAAGGGGGTCTTTTATGGCAGAGCCCAATATCTGAAACCCCCCGCAGATGCCCGCTATGGTTCCGCCAGAGGCGCGGTACCGGCCAAGGGCCTCGTCAAAACCACATTCGCGTAGCCATAAGAGGTCTCCCTGCGTGTTCTTAGAGCCCGGCACTATTACCATGTCCGCGCCCTTCAGGGCCGCGGGCTCGGCCGCGAACTCAAGGGAGAGAGAAGGCTCGTCCTGCAGGGGGTCAAAATCCGTAAAGTTGGATATCCTCGGTAGCCTTAGTACGACTATCCTGAGCCCCTCGCCGACGCGCCCTTTTTCGCCCATCCCGCCCCTCTTCCCCATGGCCCTCTCAAGGGCCACACCGTCCTCATCGGGAAGGTTCATGGCCTCCATGTAGGGGATAACGCCAAGGGTCTCTATGCCCGTACGTTTCGTCAAAAAATCAATGCCCGGCTGAAGAAGGGTCCTGTCGCCACGAAATTTATTTATAATAAAGGCCTTTATCCGTGCCCTCTCATCTGGCTCAAGGAGCTCCAACGTACCTACGATAGAGGCGAAGACACCGCCCCTGTCAATATCCCCCACAAGCACTACGGGACTATCCGTCATAGACGCCACCCCCATGTTTGCGATATCGTTCTCACGTAGATTTATCTCCGCCGGGCTTCCGGCCCCCTCCAGAACCACTACGTCGTACTCATGGGCGAGCCTTGTAAAACTCTCCATGACAAACCCCGCGGCCCGTGCCTTAAAGGCGTGATACTCCACGGCGCTCATGGAAGCGTGGACTCGGCCATGTATTATGACCTGACTTACAGAATCCCCCGTGGGTTTAAGGAGAACGGGGTTAAGGTCCACTGATGGCATGATGCCTGCGGCGCGGGCCTGAAGGGCCTGGGCCACGCCTATCTCACCTCCCTCGCCTGTAACAAAGGCGTTAAGGGCCATGTTCTGCGCCTTGAAGGGGGCAACCTTCAACCCCATGTCCCTCAGGATACGGCATATGGCGGCCACCATAATAGTCTTACCGGAGTGCGAGGCCGTGCCCTGCACCATTATGGTCCGGGCTTTTTCAGGATTGATTTTTCTTACCATTGCCTGTTAGAGTAATAACCGTCCTTAAGCGTGAAAAAAAAATAAAAGAGGCCAGAAAGAGATTATAAGGATTTTATCCCTTCCGGGAAAGGTATTTTTAAGCCCCCCTCGTGGTAATATTGAGTGACACCATAAGAGGAGTAATGAAGAGGGGCGATTAACTCCAGGGACCAGGACGTGTTAAAGGGGAGAAAATCTTGGTAAAAACCTCTAAAACAACGAAAAAACCTCCAAAAAGGGGCGATAGAGGCCCCATATGCATTAAATGCCATGAATCACGGTTTCTCGACCCAACAAAAGAGATCTGCTATAAGACGGGCGGGTTATATTGCAGGGTCCTTAAAATAATTGTCGGTAAATACGACCCCTGCCACCTCTTTCGGGCAAAGGGCGGGAACGGATTAAAAAAGAAGGACCCTGCAAAGGGCCGGTCTTGAGAGATAGTATGAATTACAGAGAAATTCTGGATAAAACCCTCAAGGCGGCCATAGAGAGAAAACGTCTAATTATCTTCTTTCTGGCGGCCCACGCCGTCTTTCTCGCCCTCGGGATACTTACCATGCACCGGCAGATGCCCGGGGTTCTCGCCTTGAGAGCGGAGCTCATGAAGGAGATTGAGGGGCTCTTTTACATAAAGCCCCTTACAGGCCCCCTTGCCACAAGCCTTGTATTAAAAATCACCTACACTTTCGGCTTCAACCTTATCTTCGGGGCCTTTATTTCCACCACCCTTACGGGTTTTGTCTTCTTCGTGCCATACGCCATAGCCGTATGGAGGAGCTTTATCATCGGCATACTCTTTTACGGCATGGACGCCTCGCCTCTTCAATCCATTGTATTCTACGGCACGGCCATCCTTGAGTTCGGGGCATATTCCATCTCCTCGGCCCTTGGCACGGAGATAGGCCTCTGCCTTCTATTTCCCAGTAGAAAGGCCACGGATTCGCGAAGGATTGCCATAAAAAGAGCGTTTCGCGAGGGGCTCTGGCTCTATGTCCTTGTTGCCGTACTTTTATTGATAGGCGCCATATGGGAGATAAGCTGGCTCCACTACCTGGGCCCCATACTTCCCGCGAATTAACCCCACGCGCAGGGCCCCTTGCCTCACGGCCCCTCGGCATTCTCGCCGCATCTTCGCCCATAGAGGGGTAACCCCCCGACGTTAACGATAAGACAAAAAACCACAAATTATTGTTTAACCTCATATTTTTTCTTGGATTGCCCCCCCAGTTGTGCTATAAAATGAAACACCAGTATAACTTTTTCATTGGATATGCAGATACCCGCCTCATAGCGCCACTGGATGGGCCTAATTCGAGGACGGGATGCTATCGCAGAGGGGCTTAAAAAAGCATGGCTATTTCAATAGCTGAAAACCTCATAGATGTAAGAAAAAGATTAAAACGCGCGGCCAGAAAGGCGGGGCGTGACACCTCGGAGATTACCCTTGTCGCAGTAACCAAAACCCTGGATGTCAAAGAGGTCAAAGAGGCTATTAAGGAAGGGCTTCGCGTATTCGGCGAGAGTTACATGCAGGAGGCCCAGGAAAAGATCAATAAAATCGGTGATAAGCAGAAAAAATGGCACTTCATAGGCCATCTTCAGAAGAACAAAGCCAAGTTTGCCGTAGAGCTCTTTGACTGCATTCACTCCGTGGACACGCCGGGGCTTGCCCGCGAGATAAACAAAAGGGCCACCCGCACCATAGACGTCCTCATACAGGTCAATATATCAGGTGAAAAGACAAAGCACGGCGCCACCCCCGAAGGGGCCATCGAGATAGCGCGTTTGATGCCAGGGCTTAAAAACCTCAACTTCAGGGGGCTTATGGCAATTCCTCCGGCGGTTGACGTCCCGGAACGCTCAAGGCCCTACTTCGTCACCCTCCGAAGGCTTGCGGAACGCATAAATAGAGAGCGCATTCCCGGAGTGGTAGTTCGTGACCTTTCCATGGGGATGAGCTCTGATTTTGATGTGGCCATTGAAGAGGGCGCAACCATGGTTCGAGTGGGCACGGCTATCTTCGGCGCAAGAGAGGCCGCCGCGCAGAAGGGCACGGCAAAAAAGACCGGCCCGGCCACAAAACCAGCCTCTACTGCAAAAAAACCCGGGGCAAAAAAAGGGGCCGTAAAAAAAGAAACAACGCCCCTGACAAAAGAGAAGAAAAAGGCCTCGCCTCAGAGTAAAGCAGTCCCGAAAAAGTCCGCTACTGGAACTAAAAAAACCACAGCAAAGGCAAAAAAGGCCGCCCCGGCAAAAACCCCTGCGGTAAAGGCTAAAAAGACCTCTTCAGCAAAAACCCCTGCGGCAAAGGCTAAAAAAACCATTGTAGCAACAAAAAAGGCCGCGGCCACGGCAAAAAAAACCACTGCCCTAAAAAAGGCCGTGACCAAGACCAAAAAACCAGCGGCCGCCGCAAAAAAGGCAGTAACAACTAAAACGGGCACGGCCATAGCCAAAAAAAAGACCGTAAAGACAGCAGGCGCCAAGAAGACCGCCGCGGCAACAAGACCAAAGGCAAAAAAAACAAAGGCCGCCGGGACCCCTAAAAACTCCACAGCGAAAAAAAAGTCCGCCCCAACTACGGCCACAAAAAAATCGCCTCCTTCGAAGGGCGCGGCAAAGAAAACTAAAAAAGCCGCGGCCTCCAAGAAAAAATAATCCAATAATCCTATGATGAAAAAACAAAACCTCCATATAGGTTTTATAGGCTCCGGCAACATGGCCGAGGCCATCATAAAAGGTCTTATCTCCTCACAAACCGTACCCGCCTCGCGCATCATCGTCTCGGACCGCCGTGAAGACCGCCTTACATACATGGCAGGCGAGTACGAGATAAAGGTCTCGAACAGCAACAGCGGGGTGGCGCTGGCTTCGGATGTAATCTTTTTAACAGTCAAACCCCCTGACGTAGCCGGCGTACTTAAGGGCATCGCCCCTGAGCTTGACGAGAGCCGGGGCACAGGCAAGACCCTTGACAAGCTCATCATAAGCATCGCCGCCGGTATCACTACGGAGAGCGTCCTTACCGCCTTAAGAGAGGGGGGGCTCAAGGCCGGGGCCGTCCCCATCATAAGGGCCATGCCCAATATACCCGTTACCGTGGGCGAGGGCATGACGGTTCTTACACCGGGAGTAGACGCAGGCGAAGGAGAACTCGAAGTGGCAAGAAGACTTTTCGAGGCCGTGGGCAAGGCATTCTCCCTTGATGACGAGGGCCTCCTCGACGCCGTAACGGCCGTTAGCGGAAGCGGCCCGGCATATATATTTTACTTCATGGAGGCCTTCGAAAAGGCGGGTATAAAGGCGGGACTACCTGAAGACAAGGCCCGTACCCTTGTACTTCAGACCGCCATAGGCGCGGCGGCCATGGCCGCAAAAAGCGAACATGGCCTTGAAGACCTCAGACGCATGGTTACCTCCCCGGGCGGAACCACGGAGGCGGCCCTTACCCAATTTGCCCTCTGCGATTGCGATAAAATAATTGAAAAAGCCGTCATGGCGGCAACTCAACGCTCAAAGGAACTCTCCGGACAAGGCTGAGGGCACTCGGTACAACCGCTCATCTTCATCACAACAAGAAAACCATTAAAATAAAAAACACCGCTCATATCTTGCTTTTTTTAGAAAAGTAAGATATTTTTTAAGATGGACCAAAAGTTATATTAAAGGGGTACGAAAGAAATTATGTTTGTTTTCTCTAATCTTCTTCAGGCCGTAGCGCAGATACTTAATATGGCGCTGGGGATTTACATGTGGGTAATAATCATCCGCGCCCTTATCACCTGGGTAAACCCCGACCCCTACAACCCCGTGGTGAGGTTTTTATACAAGGCCACGGAACCGGTGCTTTACAGGATACGGCGTTTTGTCCCGGACCTTGGAGGCATGGACATCTCACCGATCATAGCCATCTTCGCCATATATTTCATACAGAAATTTTTTATCACCACTCTCTTTGATATCGCCTTCAAGATGAAGGTAGGAGGTTGACGATGAAGATAACGCCCATTGAGATAAAGGGATACGCGCTTAGAAAAAAGGCCATAGGCTATGACCCTCACGAGGTTGAGTCTCTGAAGGAACGCGCCGCCGCCAGCCTTGAAGATGCGAACCGCGAAAGAGCGCACCTTGAGGAAAAGGTCCGTGAACTTGAGTCAAGGCTCTCGGAATATGTAAAAAACGAATCGCTTCTAAAAGAAGCCATTACCACCACGCAAAAAATGACCATGGATATTAAAGAGAACGCCCGTAAAGAAGGGGAACTCATCATTGCCGAGGCAAAGGTCCGTGGCGATGACATAGTACGCCAGGCGCAGTCTCGCGCCTCAAATATAACCGACGATATCCTGCGGCTTAAAAAACAGCGCGCCGAGTTCGAGTCATCCCTCAAGGCCCTGCTCTACTACCACACCACACAGATTCTCATAGAGGAGGAAGAATCCACAAAGGCCGATTTAGAGGCCGACAAGATAAAATATATGCCTACCTCATAAGGCCTCCCGGCAAGAGGGTGCGATAGCCGCCAACGTAAATGCGACAGCCGCCAACGTAAATTTAATACATATAAGTCATTCCACTTTCTTTTGGAAAAAAGAAAGCGGAGCAAAGAAAACCAATATGGAAAAAACTTAATCCCATTTAACAAAAACCCCGGAAAAGCAAAATAAAAAGCTCAACATAAAACTCACCCGCTCCAATATAAATTTTCAATAATCCACTCGTATACAAAAATGAGTCCATCAAAAACTCCCTTCCTTGAAAGAGGCAAAAACGGCGTCTACCTGAGGCTACGCATTCAGCCCGGGTCATCCAAAAAAGAGATATGCGGACTGCACGGCGATGCCCTCAAGGTAAAGCTCTTTGCCCCGCCCGTTGAGGGCGCGGCCAATAAGGCCCTTATCGCCTTTTTATCAAAGGCCCTTGGAATTAAAAAGTCTTCCATGACTCTAACATCGGGCGAGAGGTCAAAGGATAAGAGGGTCTTTATTGAGGGGGTAACTCTGGTGGAGATGGAGGAAATATTTCTGGAGAGGTTCAGGGATATTTTGTAAAGGGTACGAAAAAGCGCAACCCAACAGATCATCTGCCGCCTTCGATATAATTTCTTCGATAATTTGCCATTAAAAAAATATTGATTGGTTGCTTTCGCTCTACCCACAAAAAAAGGGGCCTAAAAGGCCCCTTCTGCTTTCATGAATTCTGCTTTGCACTTTTTATTTGTCGGGTTACGCACTCAAAAGCCCAACATGCAGGTTTTTACGCTCTACCACCGGCTCTAATGGTGGGCCGTGCCCACCCTACAAAATCCGCCTCAAGGAATCCCTCCCCGCCAATTACGCCCCCGTGCCCCCATAGGCCCCGGCCCCCTGTTTTTATACCCCCCCCCTTAGCCTTCGGCGAAGCTTTTAAGGAGCTTTGCCCTGGTGGGGTGGCGGAGCCTTCTTATGGCCTTGGCCTCTATCTGGCGGACGCGCTCGCGCGTGACGCCGAGGACCTTGCCGACTTCCTCAAGTGTGTAGTCCTGCCTCTCGCCTATGCCGAACCTCATGCGAAGGACCTTTTCTTCTCGCGGCGTCAGTCCGCTAAGGGCGAGGTCTGTCTGGTCCGAGAGGTCCTGATCAACGGCGGCCTCGACGGGAGATAGGGATTTTTCGTCCTCTATGAAGTCTCCAAGGGAGCTCTCCTCGTCATCGCCTATGGGAGTCTCAAGGGAGAGGGTCTGCTTCATGAGACGCAGTATCCTCCTCACCTTGGCAACGGGTATCTCCATCCTCGCGGCCATCTCCTCGGGATAGGCCTCACGGCCAAGCTCTTTAAGGAGCTGTCTCGATGTCTGGAGAAGTCGGTTTATCGTCTCTATCATATGCACGGGTATGCGGATAGTCCTGCCATGGTCCGCTATGGAGCGCGTTATGGCCTGACGTATCCACCACGTGGCATAGGTCGAGAACTTGTAGCCTTTTTTGTAATCGAACTTGTCAACGGCCTTCATGAGGCCTATATTGCCTTCCTGAATAAGGTCCGAAAATTTCAGGCCGAGGTTGATGTAGCGTTTGGCTATGCTGACGACGAGGCGCAGATTGGCCTCAATAAGTTTTTGTTTCGCCGCCCACATATGATAATCATGCACCTTTATCTGGCGCGTAAGCTCCCGTAGCTCCTCTCTCTCAATACCGAGTAGCTCAAAGGCTCTCTTTACGCGCGCCGCCGCGAGACGGCCTTTTTTCGGGCCGCGCTTACCCTCCTCCCGCTCAATAAGGCGGTCAAAGCGTACGATGTCTTTTATAATCTTTCTGATAAAGGGACCGCTGAGGTCCGTCTCTCTAAGGAGCCTGTAAGCTCCCTCGGGCTTTCTCCTCTTTATCCTCTCAAGACTGGTGACGACCTCTTTAATCAGTATCTCATCAAAAGGCGAGCGGTCCTCAATGTCTTCCATAAGGTCTTTCAGGCTCCCCCGGCCTGCCTTTAACTTCTGTATCGTCCTCAAGACCTTCCTTACGGCAAAGGGGCTTGATAAGGCGAGCATCCGCAGTTCGGCGCTGGCATCTTCTATCTTTTTTGCGTAGACTATCTCTTCCTCGCGCTTCAGGAGCGGCACGGCCCCCATCTCTCTCATATAGATACGCACCGGGTCCTCGACGCCCTCGGCAGAAGAGGCCGTAGCCTTTTCCGCCGGACGCTTGGCAGGAAGGGAGCGTTCCTCAGAGTCCACGACATCAATACCCAAGTCACCAAGGGTATCAAGAAAACCATCCATATCATCTACGGAAAAGTTATTGTCAGGGAAGGCGTTGTTTATCTCGTCATAGGTGAGAAAGCCCTTTTCCTTTCCTATCTCTATGAGGCTCGTGAGACTTTTTGTGTGAGTCGATTTTTTGGTTCCGGCCTTAACTTTCCTCGGCATTGGTACATCCTCTTAAGAATGGAATATTGAGTTGAAAATTATATTATTTTACAACAAATACACCATATTTGTCAAGAAGACGGGGCCATATAGATGAAAAAACTTGAAAAACTTATGTAAATACCATATCATATTTCTTTTAAGGTTGGTTGGCCTTACAGGGGCAAGGTGTACGGCCTCTATAATGGATAAAAAATAAAAACGCACTGAAAGGAAGGACCTTTATGGCTAATGAGACCTTTTTAAGGGCCTGCAAGGGCGAGTCAGTAGAACACACCCCTGTATGGCTCATGCGTCAGGCGGGCAGATACCTCAAGGAATACATGGAGATACGCAAAAAATCCTCCTTTCTTGAGATGTGCAAGACCCCGGAGATAGCCTGCGAGGTAACCTTGCAACCCATAAGGCGGTTTGAGCTTGACGCCGCCATAATCTTCGCCGATATCCTCCTGCCCCTTGAGGGCATGGGCGTTGATTTTCACTTCGCCAAGAACGAAGGCCCAGTCATAGACAGGCCCATCCGTGAGAACTCACAGATAGACGCCATCAAGATAATCGACCCATACGAGGACGTGCCATACCTCATAGAGGCAATAAAACTCGCGAAGGCGGAGATTAACGGCCGAGTGCCGCTCCTTGGTTTTTGCGGGGCGCCCTTTACGCTTGCGTCCTACATGATAGAGGGCGGAGGCTCGAAGAATTATCTCAATACAAAACGGCTCATGTTCAGCGACCCCGGGGCATGGAAGGTTCTCATGGATAAGGTCTGCGAGGTCCTTGCCGTATACCTCAGGGCGCAGATAGACGCCGGAGCGCAGGCCCTGCAGATATTCGACAGCTGGGTGGGTTGCCTCGGCGCCGCGGATTACGAGGAATTTGCCCTGCCCTACACAAAAAAGGTCATCGACTCCGTTGGCGGTGATGTGCCGGTGATAAACTTCAGCACCAACACGGGCCCCTATATCGACCTTGTTGCCAGAGCCGGCGGTGACGTTATCAGCGTGGACTGGCGCATAGGCCTTGATACGGCATGGGAGCGCATAGGCAGGTCCCGCGCCATACAGGGCAACCTTGACCCCGGCGTGCTCTTCGGCCCCCACGAATATATAAAAAAGAGGGCCGCTGAAGTCCTTAAAGAGGCCAATGGCCGGCCGGGACACATTTTCAACCTCGGCCACGGCATAATCCTCGGCACCCCCGTTGATAGCGTTAAAGCCCTTGTGGACGGCGTTCACGAACTCACACAGAGTTAAAAAAACAAAGAACCATCTTGAGAGGAGATGTTATGAGTGCAGATAAAAAAACCGGTGTCTTGCTTCTGGCCTTCGGAGGAGCGGACTCTCTTGCCGATATAGAGCCTTTTTTAAATAATGTCCTTAAGGGACGGCACTTTCCATCGGGACTTCTGGAAAAAATTACTGAACGTTACAGGCTCATAGGGGGTAAATCACCGCTACTTGAGATTACAAAGGCGCAGGCCAAGGCCCTTGGCGACTTACTTGGCGACGGGTACCGTACCTATGTAGGCATGCTCAACTGGACCCCTTATATCCCCGATACCATCGTCGGGATGAAGGACGACGGCATAGAGGAGGCCCTTGGGATTATCATGTCCCCCTTCACCTCGCCCATTGCCACGGGGGCCTATGAGCAGACCGTGGAAAAGACGGTGAAAGACCTTGGCAAGATGCCGAGGATTAAGATGCTTGACAACTGGCATGTTCACCCCGGCTTCATTGATATTATTCTCAAAAAGATAGATGAGGCGCTGGCCGGCTTTGAGGATAAACAAAAGGCCCTCGTCATATTCTCCAACCACAGCCTTCCAAGAGACCTTCTTGAGGGCGACGCATACGAGATGAAGCTAACCCAGACCGTAGACGCCGTCGGGGCAAGACTGGATGTGGAGTACAGAAAGTCATACCAGAGCCAGGGGACCACTAACGTGGTCTGGCTCGGCCCAAAGACGGAAGACGTTATACTGGAGGCCAAAAAGGCCGGTAAAGAGGGTGTGGTAGTTGTACCCCTCGGCTTCGCCGCCGACCATATTGAGACCCTTTACGACATTGACATCCTCTTCAAGGCCACGGCGGAAAACGCCGGTCTAAGATTCGCGCGGACCGCATCCCTTAACACCACGCCGGAGTTTATGGCCCTTCTCGCAGATATCATCAAAAAAACAGGCGTTGATATATTTTGATGAAGAGGGTCGTTATCATAGGCGGCGGCATAGCGGGTCTTGCTACCGCTTACAGCCTCTCGGAACTCGCCCCCCCTGGTGAGGGCATTGAGGTTGTAATCCTTGAATCCAAAAAAAAGGTGGGCGGCAATATCCAGACCGAGTCCAGGGACGGCTTCATCATAGAAGGCGGACCTGACTGTTTTCTCTCTGAAAAACCCTGGGCCATGGCGCTCTGCAGAAAGCTCGGACTCGGCGGCAAACTCACCCCAACCAACGACAGACTTAGAAAGACATACGTCCTCTCAGGGGGCAGGCTCCATGAGCTCCCCGAGGGCGTTATCCTAATGATCCCCACTAAGATAATGCCTCTCGCGCTAAGCCGCCTTATCTCCACAAGGGGTAAGCTACGGATGCTCCTCGAAATTTTTATCCCGAAAAAAAAGGACGACTCTGACGAGAGCCTCGGCTCCTTTGTGCGTAGACGCCTCGGCGCCGAGGTCCTTGATAAAATCGCCGAGCCCCTCGTGGCGGGCATACACGCCGCAGACCCCGAGACCATGAGCGTACGGTCGAGTTTTCCAAAATTCGTAGAGCTCGAAGAGCAACACGGCAGTCTCATCCGTGGCATGGTTAAGCGCATGGCGCAGTTTAAAAAGAAAAAGAAAATGAGCGCCACCAACCCATGGGAAGACAGGAAGAAAATGACCATGTTTGTAACTCTCAGGGACGGCATGAGCGAGCTCATCGAGACCCTTGTCTCGGTCATCAAAGACAGGGGCGCTCTCATAAAGACCGATTGTACGGTAAAGAGAGTTCAGGAGACAAAAGACGGTAGATACAGCGTAATTATCAATAAAGAAGAGAAGCTCTCCGCCGATGCCGTTGTCATAGCCGCGCCTGCTCACGCGGCCTCGCGCCTTACCGCAGGCCTTGATAAAGAGTTATCAAAAAAACTCGGCACAATACCCTTCAGCTCCACGGCCACCGTTACCATGGCCTTTAAAAAAACTGACCTCAAAGGCCCGCTCACGGGCTTTGGCTTCGTAGTGCCCCGCGCGGAAGGTAGATCTATTATGGCCTCTACATGGAGCTCCGTGAAGTTCGAGGGACGCGCCCCCGTAGACTCAGTACTCATAAGGTGTTTTGTTGGAGGGGCAAAGGGCGGCGAGCTACTTAACCAGAACAACAAAGAGATGACAGAGATGGTCCGCGGTGAACTCAGGGACATTATGGGCATTAGCGCAAAGCCGCTCTTTACACGCATATACAAATGGAAAAAGGCTATGCCCCAGTACACAATCGGCCACGAAGAGCGGGTCCACGATATTGAACAAATGTCCGCCAGCCACAGGGGACTCTTCCTTACGGGAAGCTCTTACCATGGCATCGGCATACCTGACAGCATACACGGCGGTGAGATAACCGCCAAAAAAATACTCTCTCTTCTAAGTAAAGAGACCTCCTGAAAATCAATACACAGTTTAAAATTTGCCCTTACCAGCCTATCTTTTTTCACTATATGCTAAGAAAACTCTTTTCTTTTCCCCAAAAAGTATTATAATATAAGTATAGAAGACATCATGGATGATACAGGAGGTGATTGGCAGGCAGTGGCTAAACGAAAATGAGGAGGTGAGCCATAATGTTTGGACATCCTAAAAATGTGGTTTACGATAAAGGTATGAAGGTCTTTGACGCCAGGGATCCTGATACAAAACTCCTTGAGACGGAAGAGATTGTAGTTATCAGTATCTTCACAGCCATAGTTGCTCTCGCCCTTCTCATCGTTTACGTCCTCTAAGGGGCTTAATTGGGGGCAGGATAAGCAGGATAAGAAGCAGGCAGGGGGGGGCAGAAGGGGCAGAATAAGAAGCAGGGGGCAGAATAAGAAGCAGGGGGCAGGATAAGAAGCGTAGGTTTGTATGAGATAGGTGTTGTTGATGTAGGTGTTATGACGTAGGCTTTATAGGGGGTAGGTGTAATGGGGTAGGCTTTATACGGGGTAGGTGTAATCGGGGACTGAATTTAAGATGGGGTGCGGTTCAAAAGCCCGGGAGTTTAATCACCGCTATGGTGGTTAAGCTAAAAGACCTGAGTATATGGCGCTTAAGGGACTGGGTCACAAAGCCAACGATAAGTAAACATCAATCGTCTCTGTTAAACGGTCTACTCAGGAAAGTTACTAAATAGAGGTGGCTAATTTGGAGAAACCAAGACAACGAAAACATTTCAACTCACTTACGTCTTCCAAAAAAGACGTATCATAGAGAGGTTTTTCAAGACCCCTCAGGAAGGAAAGAATCCGATTTCCTTCCTTTTTTTGCGCCTTCACATCAAAGGCGCCTCACCATGAATAATTATGACAATATCTGAACTTGCCGGAAAAATTGACCTCACCATCTTAAACCCCCTTGCCACCAAAGCGGATGTAACGAGGCTTGCCGAAAAGGCCGCCGCCTATCCCTTTGCCACTCTATGCCTGCCGCCCTGCCATGTGGCGCTTGGTGCCGGACTACTTGAAAATAGCGCCATAAAGGTATCTACCGTTGCGGGGTTTCCCCTTGGATACGAGAAGACGGAGGTGAAATGTGCTGGCGCCGTAAAGGCCTTTGAGGACGGTGCCGTGGAGGTTGATATGGTAATGAATCAGGGGGCCTTTCAGGGCGCCGAGTTCGCCCTTGTGGAAAATGATATCGCCTCGGTTGTATCGGCCGTCCCCGGGGCGCTTGTGAAGGTGATAATAGAGACGTGCTACCTTGACGATAGACAAAAAGCGTCTGCCCTTGAGATTATCTTAAGGGCCGGGGCGGCTTTTGTAAAAACATCAACAGGCTTTGGCGGCGGCGGAGCAGACGTAGAAGACGTAAGGCTCCTATCGAAGCTCGCCGAGAAAAAAATCGGCGTAAAGGCCGCAGGCGGGATAAAGACCCTTGGGCAAGCCATGGCCATGCTAAAGGCCGGTGCAACGAGGCTCGGAACAAGTAACGGGATAGAGATAGTGGAGACTATCGGAAAGTAGCGCTCCACTTCAGTGGGCTTGACCGCCGCGTTGCCATCTGCTAACATCTCCGGTATGAGCCCCTCAAGGTTACCTGTCATACTTCTTCTGCTTGCCTTGCTCCTTCCCGGGTTCGGTCCCCTTGCGGCCGCACAAAGGACGTGCGCTATACATGGAAAAAAATGCGCCGTTACATGCAGACAAAAAAAGACTTGCCGCCTCCATAAAGGTACCGGCAAAATGGCGCGGCCAATGAGCGGCACAGACAAAAGATGCGCCGCTATCAATGGATGCAGACACGAAGGCAGACCTTTCGCCACTCTTTCCATTAAAGAACTTCCAGGTCAAATTTTTTTTCCAGTACTCCACCCTCCAATTCCCGAAAATTATCTAACCGAGCAATCTTGCTTTTATAATGCCCCCCGGCCACTGATTCCTCACAGACCCCCTCAGTCTCTGTTCTCTTAAAAAAATACAAATAAAAGGGCGTTCCAACCGCATCTTCAAGGTGAACCATGCTTACAGGCAGGTTCTCTCATGAGGCCTCGTGCCCTCATAGCTGTGGTTGCGTCCCTATCACGCCATTAAGAGGACATTAAGGGAGGGTTCTATATGAAAAACTGGAAAACCTTTACACGTACCGTTTTGTCTTGCGCTCTTTTTTTCTTTTATATCTTTTTCATGCCCGTAGAGACCCTTGCGTACATGGGGCTCTGTTGCAGTAAATGCGGGGGCAATATGCCGATGAACATCTCCGGCGGCGGAGTGCCGGAGACGAATGAGTTCCGTTTTAAACTTAACCCCGTCTTTATGAGAATGGACGGGCTCCTTGAAGGTACAGAAGATGTGCAACCCGAGAGCATCCTCGGCATGCCATCCATGGGAAAATTCATGGCCACCCAGAGGTCTATGAATATGTATATGCTGAACGCCTCGGCAGGGTACAGTTTCACTGACCGCTTCTTCGGCGGCGTAATGTTCATGTGGAAAAAAAATGATATGGAGATGAAGTTCAATTCCAAAATGACAAAAATGACGAATTCGCCGGGTTACACCATGAAGTCAACGGGCATGGGAGACACCATGCTCATGGGCAAGTACCGCCTCTACAGCGACGACGCCCTTGTGCCGACGAGCCAGTTATCCCTCTTCTTGGGGCTCAGCCTTCCCACGGGTTCCATAAGCGAGAAAAACGCCAACCACCCTCTTGACGTACGCAAAGGCGAACAGCTCCCCTACGGCATGCAGCTCGGCTCCGGCACCTTTGACCCTACCTTCGGAGTGCTTTATCAGGGCTCGAGTTCACCTCTCTGGTGGGGCGTTAACCTTACATACACGCCAAGATTGTACCAGAATTCCCGTGACTACAGCCTTGGAGACGAATACCATTACGACCTCTACGCCATGTACCAGTTTCGCTACAATACCCTTTTGCAGTTACAGATAAACGGCAAGTATCAGGGGTCTATAAAGGGAGAGATGGACGAGCTTCGCAGGGGGCTCTCAGGCCGCGCCGTACACGGCGACGCGGCAAGCCCTCTCATGACCCCGCTATGGGATAACGGAAACTACGGGGGCCATCAGATATCAACCACCCTGGGGCTCCAGTGGCAACCCTTTGCCATGCATATAGTTGATATAAGTTTGGGACTGCCGCTCTTTCAGCGCCTCAACGGGCCTCAGCTCAAAGACGATTACCGCCTGGGCCTGACCTGGTATGTGGAACTTCCCACAGCTATGAGCATAAGGCACGTAGCAAAAAAAGGCGCAAGCAGACTTGGATTCTAATCAAACTCATGGAGATTGATCATGTTTAGATATATTTTCTCTTTTATGCTTATCATCACCCTCTTCACGGGCTGTGCGCTTTTAACAACATCTGTGCCGGAACCCGCCTCTGAAGGGGCAAAGGCCTACAAAAAAGTCTGCTCCGCCTGCCACAGCCTCGCAGACCCGAGACGCAACACCTCTGCCCAGTGGGAGCACCTTGTGTGGATCATGGAAAAGAGGATGGTCCAGAGGCAGGTACCTCCAATGACAACGGAAGAAAAGCGGCTGATCCTCGGCTACCTGAAAAAACACTCACGTTAGGTAAGGGTGGAGCCATGAAAAAAAGCGCAATGACAATTGTATCTCTTGTAGCGCTGCTGATATCCCTGAGCGGGAACGTAAAGGGCGATGACGTCTTCAAGTCTTTCGGCGTCTTACGCCCTGAAAAAAGGCTACCAATGCCGTCCATCTCCCTTAAAACGCTTGAGGGCCGGGCCGTCAAGGCTGAAGACCTCCTTGGCCACGTTGTTGTGCTTCACTTCTGGGCCTCGTGGTGCGCGCCCTGCCGAATAGAGATGCCCTCTTTAGAGCGTCTTGGCAGAGTATTAGCCCCTAAGGGGTTAATAGTCCTCACCGTAGCTGAGGACAGGGGTTTTTTCGCAAGAAAGAGCGTAAAGAAATTCGTCAAAAAATACAACCTTACCCTTCCCATTATCATGGACCCGGGAGGCGGAGTAAGAAAGAGCTTTGAAGTTGCCTCTCTACCCACTACATATATCATAGGCAGAGACGGCACCATTACAGGCAGGGTCACAGGAGATAGAATATGGGACGGAGCGGCGGCAACGAGGTTTTTTTCATCGCTATTAGAGGCGAAATAATCAAATCCCCTGCCAGACTATAAGCCGGCAGGGGATTTGGTTAAGCATACTATCCGAAGTCCTTTTTACTTACCGAGTAGGGAGATAAAATCCATGTAGCTCTGCTCGGACTCGAAGTAAAAGACCCTGTCCCTGTAATCGGCGTAGGCCAGAGCGCCTGATTTGTCAACCCTCTTACCTGTAAAAGGGTCAACGGCGTAACGGAGCGAGAGGTTTTGCCTGAAGTTGTAGACATAGTCCTCGTTGGGTATGAAATAATCCTTACCATCAATACGCAACGACCTCTGCTCACCGCGAAAGAGACGGTTTGTCACCATGTTAATGGCCTTATTATCCACCTTCCGTAACCACAGAGCCGGGCTCTCCAACTCGGACGTGGTTGCCGATAGGCTTTCATGTCCCTCCATGAGCTCCTTTTGCCTCTGGGAAGCAAGGTAGTTTTGTCTCACCGACTCAAGGGCCATAACCCTTGTATCCGTACTCGATGACACCGCAATCGCCGCCCTTGCAACATCAGCGCATAAAAACCCGGCTACAAGTACAACTGAGACGCCAAGAGTAAATAACGTCTTTAAATCCCTGAATAACACCATGTGTTTCTCCCTGCTCTTAAGTCCTTTGATTTTGATACCCTTGTATCCCATGAAAGGGCTATAAACATCTGCTACAATAGGCCCTCCCGGTCTTTCACCATGATGACCCCGACGCTCTTACATATATACGGCCCGAGGCTATCGTATTCTCTTTCAACCTCATTTAATGTTAGATACCGTAAAAAAAGAATCTTATAACTTCAAGCCCTCATGGCAATATTAAAGGCCCCCGTAGATAGCGTCCTTTTCAGGCGCCAAATAAAAGCTATTCTGCCGCCGGGCCGGAGAGGTCGGCGGCAGAATCATGACAGATGCTTTCTTACAAGCTGACTACTTTCTGAAACCGTTCTCAATGAGCGTCCACGACCTGGCCGGGTTTTTGGTGACCGGGTTGACAGCCGTCACGTTGAAGTTAAAGCTTGAGCTCGTATCCGCGGCAGGGAAGGTCCCCACAGAGCCGTTATAGCTATATGCACCCACAGGCGCACTCAGGGGAACGCCCTGTGTCAGGTGCACGTTCTTTGTAGTACCTGCGCCCAGACAGACGTGCTTGGGGCCGAAGAGAGTGCCGGAGGGGGGGAAAGTCGACCCACTGGGTAGTGTCACGTCTTCCCAGTAATCAATGCACTGCGTGACGCCTGTGGTGTTAACGGCGTTTATCGTATAGCCCAGGTTTGCGCCGCGCGCCACGGAGGCCACATCAGGCGTCAGCGTCAGGGTTAAGGCCGGTGGGGGAGGAGCAACAGTAAAACTTACCTCGCCAACCCATGTGCCCCAATCCCAGATAGAGCCTACCCCCACAACGTCCTTGGCCCACTCGCCGAATATCCACACATTGGCGTTATCCACGGGGTCTACGCTTATGCCGAAGTAGTCTCCCCAACGGTCACCCGTAATACAGGACGCGCCGACCTTAAGGAGCCCGCTTGGCTGAGTGGCCGTATCTGTAGTCAGACGTCCGCTATAGCGAATACCTGCGAACTCACCCGTACCGCTTCTCGCGAATACGGAGACCATATTGCCTGAGCCATCTACCGTAACAGCGGGGAACCAGTAATAGAGCCCGTCTGAGCCATAGGTCTCGTTTATAACGGCGGCGCTGGTGGCCGTATCTATGGAAAGCAATCTCGCCGCCGCCACAATGCCGCTCCCCCAGTTATGAGCCTCGGTGAAGCCGGCGTAGAGTTTACCGTTCTTCTGGACAGCGTTAAATATTCTGTTATCTATCGTATCAAGGGTCTTAGTACATCCGGGCTGCTTTGCGTTGGGAGCGAGTGAATAAGATCCTATATTTACTGAAGTCTTCGTTATAGTAGGCACGGCCGGAGGAACACGAACAAATTTCCAGAGCGTAACAGTAGATCCGCCGCCGGATTTTGAGTTTATCATGAATTCATCAGAGGGCGTTCCCTGTGTACGTGCCGTGCGGATGGAAAAAGCACTGGTGCCATCGACGTTCTTAAGGCCTACACTCTTGAATAAGGTAAGGGCCGAGCCGGTATAAAGCTCGAACTTGTTAAGGGTGAGAACCTGTGCCGTAGTAAAAAATCCCCCTGCAAAGGCAAACTGGTTTGACGATATATAAACGCTTCCCGGAGCCTTACTATCAAACCCGATATCTTCATAATCCCCCCATGCATTGCCGCCAAGGGTTGATACGCTGTTGATGCTGTAATTCCACCACAGTCCCGTCGGATCCGATGTCTGCGAGACAGAGAGGAGATATACGGCCTGTGAGGTAAAATCCGAGGCCAGCGCTATAATCATCCAGTGCCCTGACTGCGCGTCATATACTATCTTCGGGTCAAAGGGTCCGGTGCCGGGAGGTGTTTGCGCGGCAAACCATGAACTCAGGCTTTGCTGAAGGACAAGTGTGCCCGCCTTATTGTAAAAATCAATAGTGGCGTTGACCACCGTGCCTATATGATTAATGCCGGCGGCCATTGTCGGGTCCGGCGGCCTGTGAAGAAAACCATCGGGCTGACCGCCGTTGTCTCTACCCTCAAAAGTTGTTAAAAGGCCAGGGGCAAAAGGGCCGGGGGCTTTTGCCTTTACCGCGGGATCCTGCCGCAGAGTGGGTTGGACGCCACCCTTGGGGCTGATAACAGGGTTATTTTTAAGGGAATTAAGGGTTTTTTTGTCCAGTTCGTAGCCAAGAGGCACCTCGATAGCTGTTTGCGGAGTAACGGTAACCTTGGGTAGCTGAGTCGGCACCATAACAACGCCCGCTCCGCTGAAAGAACGAGTAGTCTGAGGCCCCGCGGCAGAGGCGGCAAGGGGAAGAGAAATTATTGCCAGGAGAGATAAAACAGCGAGGCCGTATAAGCGCCCCCCCATAATGAACTTTAATCTTTTAATATACATTGCAGGCCTCCGGTTTCTAAACGTTAAAATCTATCAAGATGAGAGAGGATAGCATGCTAAAATTAAAAAAAGGCATACAGTTGAACCTTATATCAGATCCTACTGTATGCCTTTATTTTATAGCATGGCAAAAAAATCATACGACAGCGTCGCAGATATTAGTTGCCCGCTGAAGGACCTCCGGCTGCGTTAGGAGCTACGGCTACTCCAGCGGTCCAGGTGCCGGTGCTCAGTACGGTAACGGTACCGCCCGTGTTCTGATAATGCGTCCAGGTGTTATCAGCCCTTATTACCGTAACAACGCCAAAAGGACCAAAAGCCGAGGCCGAGTCATATCCAAGGGTAATAGCGGCACCCTGGCCGAAGACCCTGGCTACCGTTCCCATCATGTTGCCGAATGCAGCGCCGCCGCAACCGGTCTGTACGCCGGAAGCGATGCCTGTGAACAGATCGAATGAAAGGTTGGCTCCGTCACAGAAACCATCATACGTTACATTCTGTGTGGCAGGGGCCGCCTGTGAAACGCCCACCTGTCCAATAAATAATGCTACCGCCAATACGAGTCCTCCAAGCAATGTCCTTTTCATCTCCCAACTCCTTTCATGTTGTTGAAGCGTTTGTGTGACACAATAAATAAATACACTTTCTCACCCGTTATTCGCTTTATAACACGTCGGCATAGGGGTTGTCTACCCCTCAAAAGTATGGTTTTTGGATAAATTCACAAAAATTCGGGCAAAGACCGCCTATTTTCGCATGAGAACGCTCTCATACCCCTCGTAGGCAAGCTTTTTGGCCACTTTCACGGCCTTGTCCCGTGAGGCGAAATTTCCCGCCCTCACCCTGTAAAAAACCCTTCCCGAGACCATCGCCTCTGATATATAGGCCCCTGATATCCGCTCCGCGCCAAGGGCCTTAAGAAGCCTCTCGGCGCTCTCTCTACTGGTAAAGGCCCCAAGCTGTACGGTGTACTCACCGCTCCCGCTATCATTTACCTTTATATATCTGATATACCTGGAATCCCTTCCAAGGGGTCTCACACGGACGCGGGCCGTGCCGTTTTTTACCACACCCAGCTCTTTAGCCCCCCTGTAAGATAGGTCTATAATACGCCCTCGCACAAAGGGACCCCTGTCGTTAATGGTGAGCCTTACGGTCTTGCCGTTCTCAAGGTTCTTCACCTCCACGATAGTGCCGAGTGGCAGGGTCTTGTGGGCCGCCGTAAGGGCGTTCATATCATAGACCTCGCCGCTTGCCGTGAGTTTACCGTTAAAATTCGGGCCATACCACGAGGCAATGCCCCTCGTGGCATTACCGCCTCCGGCGCAGGCGGTAAGTAAAAGCAGGATGGATATCAATATAAGGTATCTTCTCATACAGCAGGTGTTCCATGTCCGGCCAGAGCGGCTTTAAGATAAAAACCCGTATGTGAACCCTCTACAGCGGCTACTTCCTCGGGGGTGCCGCTGGCAACAATACCGCCCCCGCCCCCGCCGCCCTCGGGGCCGAGGTCTAAAACGTAATCAGAGGACTTTATCACATCAAGGTTATGCTCTATTACAAGGACGCTGTTACCGGCCTCTGTGAGCCTTCCAAGGACATCAATGAGCATATGAATATCGGCAAAATGCAGGCCCGTCGTGGGCTCGTCGAGTATATAGAGGGTCCGCCCGGTGCCTCGCTTTGATAATTCCCTTGAGAGCTTTATCCTCTGCGCCTCACCGCCCGAGAGGTGCGTGGTGGGCTGGCCAAGGGTGATGTAACCGAGCCCCACGTCATTCAGGGTCTTTAACTTCTCTTTTATGCGGGGGATGTTGGCAAAAAACTCCAGGGCCTCGGTGACGCTAAGGGCGAGGCAATCGGCGATGGTCTTTCCCTTGAAGCGTATCTCAAGGGTCTCTCTACTGTAGCGTGCGCCGTGGCATAGATCGCAGGTGACGTATACATCGGGAAGAAAATGCATCTCCACCTTTATAAGCCCGTCGCCTTTGCAGGCCTCGCATCTGCCGCCCTTGACGTTAAAGCTGAACCTTCCCGGGCCGTAGCCGCGGACCTTTGCAAGGGGCAGGCCGCTGAAGAGTTCTCGCACATAGGTAAAGAGCCCTGTGTACGTAGCGGGATTACTGCGCGGCGTCCTGCCAATGGGGCTCTGGTCTATGGCTATGACCTTATCGAGAAACTCAAGGCCCTTGATGGAGGCAACGCTCCCGGCAGAGGCGCGAGAGTGGTAGAGCCTCTTCGCGAGATTTTTATATATGGTATCAAGGACAAGGGTGCTCTTTCCCGAACCCGATACGCCCGTTACGCAGGTAAGAAGCCCAAGGGGTATCTCCACGTCAATGTTTTTGAGGTTATTGGCCCTAAGGCCATTGAATCGCAGGAACTTCTTGCCCGGGGTTTTGCGCCTTTTCGGTATCGGTATTTCCAGCTCCCCCGATAGATACCTACCCGTAAGGGAGGCCTTATCGGCAAGTATCTCGTCATATGTGCCGCTTGCCACCACTTTGCCTCCTCCGCCGCCTGCCCCGGGCCCCATGTCTATGATGTAGTCGGCTTCTCGCATAGTCTCTTCGTCATGCTCCACGACGATTACGGAGTTGCCCATGTCGCGTAGCCTCTTAAGCGCGCCGAGAAGACGGCGGTTGTCGCGCTGATGAAGGCCGATGGAGGGCTCGTCGAGTATATAGAGTACGCCCATGAGGCTTGAGCCTATCTGCGTGGCAAGGCGTATTCTCTGCGCCTCACCGCCCGATAGCGTGCCCGCCGAGCGGTTCAGCGTAATGTAACCAAGCCCCACGTTAAGGAGAAAGCCGAGCCTCTCGACGATTTCCTTCAAGATCCTTCGGGCTATCTCGGCCTCAAGCTCAGTGAGTTTAATATGGCCAAAAAAATCAGAGGCCTTCTCAATGGACATGCAGGCCACCTGATAAATGCTTACCCCCCCCACCCTTATATATAGGGCCTCACGCTTGAGCCGCGAGCCGCCGCAGGCCTTGCAGGCCTCGGAGCTCATATAGGCCTCAAGGCCCTTTCTCACAGACTCCGATTCCGTGCCGTGATAGCGCCGCTCAAGGTTGCTGATTATCCCTTCAAAGGGCCGCCTGTAGGCGTAATCGGCCTTCTTCATGCCGTGATGAAACTCTATCTCCTCATCCCCTGAACCATTTAATATGATCTCCCTGATACCTGCGGGTAGCCTTTCCCAAGGCTCCAAAAGGCTGAAGCCGTAATGGGCTGAGAGCCCCTTTAATATATGGGTATAATAAGGCGCCGAGCCCCTGCCGTCGCCTCTTCTCCAGGGGGCGATTGCCCCTTCCGATAGTGAGCGCTCGGGGTCGGGGACGACGGCCCCCGCGTCAAAATAAAAATCCTCGCCAAGGCCCTTGCACTCCGGGCATGCCCCGTAAGGGCTGTTAAAAGAGAAAAAGGCCGGTGTAATCTCCGGGTAGCTTATGGAGCATTTTACACAGGCCAGATTTTCGTTGAAGAAAAACTCCTCGCCGCCAAGTACCTCTACACGGGCAAGTCCCCCGGAGAGCCGCGTTGCCGCCTCAAGGGAATCGCCGAGGCGCGCCATAAGCCCCTCTTTTATGACAATCCTGTCTATTATCACGTCAATGGTGTGTTTCCTTCGTTTATCAAGGAGAATGGTCTCCTCAAGGTCCCGCACCTTGCCGTCCACCACCACACGGGTATAGCCCTCTTTCAGGAGGTTATTGAGCTCTTTTCTGTACCCGCCCTTACGGCCACGCACAAGGGGAGAATAAATTATGACCTTCTGCCCCTCAGGGAGCGATAAGACGCGCTCCACCATCTGCTCGATGCTCTGCGCCGTAATGGCCTTACCGCACATGTAGCAAAAGGGCCGGCCCACACGGGCAAATAATAGGCGGAGATAATCGTAAAGCTCAGTGACAGTGGCCACGGTAGAGCGGGGGTTACGCGACGTTGTCTTCTGCTCGATAGAGATGGAGGGGGAGAGGCCCTCAATACTCTCCACGTCAGGTTTGTCCACCTGTTCAAGAAATTGCCGCGCGTAAGCAGAAAGGCTCTCAACATAACGGCGTTGCCCCTCGGCGTAGACGGTATCAAAGGCAAGGGAGGATTTACCCGAGCCAGAGACGCCGGTAATAACGACGAGCTTGTCGCGGGGGATTACCACGTCGATGTCTTTGAGATTATGTTCGCGCGCACCTTTTATTTGGATGTTTTTCATTTTTTAAAATTTGAATGGTGGGCGGAGCCCAGTCTACCTGGTTTGATTGGTTACGCTTTGTCTCATCCATCCTACAAGACTTATATATTGTTAAGTGATGCATCAGAAATGTCCTTCAAAATTCTCAATTATGTTTTTGGCGATATGAAGAAGTACAAAATATGGAAGTGGTAATCGCGCGCATTCGTATGCCATGAGCCTTTTGATTGGTTCTGAAAAAACATTATTCAAATCAAAATTAGTCACGCTGATATCAGCGTGACTTGCTTCATATTCATTGGCTATTCTCTTAATAAGTTCTTCGTTTGAAACCTGTCTCGGAGCATGTCCGGAAAATTTAAAAAAGATAGCATTAGATGTCATGTATTTCAAGAACCCTACATTCTCAATAGGTACATTTTTTGATTCGTCATATTCTATTTTTATTTCTTTCTGAGACAATGCTCGGTAAATTATAAGGAATCGATAAATTGTTAGGTGGCGATTTTTTTCAATTTTTGCTGATATACTTGAAGTAAATTTATCTGCCATTGGCCCATGTACCATAATTCGACCAGAAACTTCAGCGGTTGCAGCAGCAGAAGTTGTGAGACCATCAGGGAAATAGGCATATGCGTATTCAGCTCCAGTAAGAATTTTTTTCATTGATCTGGTTAATATTGCTTTTTTAAAAGTAGGTTGGCTCCATACATTGTCCACTCCATCTTTTAGTTCAGTCCATACTCTAAGGGTGTGTGCAAGATCTAAAAGAGAAATAGGGTCGTAATGATTAATACTAGCTTGATAATGTCGTTTTAATCTTTCAAGTTGTTTTTTGTATTTATTCATCTGGATAATTAAAATACTCCACTTCTTTAGCCTTGTAGAAAATACGGAAAATACAGGAAAAATACAGTCTTGTAGGGTGGGCACGGCCCACCTCTTCTGGATTGTGAAGCGCCTTTTGGTGGGCACAGCCCACCCTACCTTTGTGCCGTGG
>CAZSAY010000010.1:0-43230 GCA_964605225.1 uncultured Thermodesulfobacteriota bacterium
TCGTCCGTTTTGATTACAGGATTGCGCCGGGGGTCAAGACCAACATCCTTGTTAAGGTCACGGGACGCTGGTATGAAGTTGGCTTTACCGACGATGCCAAGGACCTGCTTTACAAGCGTGTCAATATAGCTCATATAGGCGACATAAAGGACGTAAACGCCGATGACCGGTGGCACACTGCACGTTTCAACCTTTATGACATGCTTCGTACCAGAACGGGACATACCGTCGTCGATAAAATGATAATGGCCGACTGGGACGTGCCTGGATATATGAAGCTTGACTTCGGCAAGAACGCAAAGGGCGCTACCTACTATGTAGATAACTTCTCGATCAGCAGGGAGGTTGACGCCGGGCTGAGGCTTTCCGGTGAAACCGTCATAGTTGATAATTTTAACCAGAAAAAATCGACAAACGCCCTCGGTGGCGAAAACCAGAGTTTCTTTGAGAGGTCTAAAGACGATGCCTCGCTGAGTTTCAGCAATGACGACGCATCAGACCGGGGGCACTCACTAAAGATATCCTATAATGTCACCGAGCCGGGCAGTTACGCAGGGTACCTGACGCGCCTTGAGGGTTTCGACTTCAGGGGCTATCAGGCCCTTACCTTCAAGGTGAAGGGCCTGGCCGAGGGCGAGGACATCAGGGTTGGCCTGAGAGACGGCTCCGGACACGAGAGCAAGGTCTTCCTGACCGACTATCTTGTTAAGAAGAATCCAACCGGTTGGGGCGAGGTCACCGTACCTCTCGCAGCCTTCAGGGGCACGGTTCTCAAGGGGATTGAAAACCTGAGTTTTTCCGTTGAACACAGGATCAGCTCTACTGGCACGGTACTGCTCGACGACATCGAGTTTCACCGTGAACTCGTCTCTATTATGGTTGACGATTTTGAGAGAGAGGACAGGAAGAATCACCTGGGCAGGGACCTGTGGACAATGGCAAGCGGGGCCGCGGCCATAAACGGCGGGCACACCAGGGGGTCGCCCAACGGCATATACATGATATCCTACGGCGGCAATATCGGCCTCAATAGGCTTTATGCTACGGAGGTAAAATCATACGCCGGGTGGGGCACTGACCTCGGTGGCATCGACTGTTCAAGGTGCGATACCCTCTCTTTCGATATCAGGGGAGCACGGGGCGGCGAGAATCCGAGCGTATACCTGAGTGATGGAAACTTTCGCTGGGGAGTTGAAACTGCCTGGTATGCAAGGGTCACTGACGATTGGCTCAGAGTGGTCATACCCATGAGTGACTTTAGGCAAAACGGTGTTGACACAACGCATCTTACCAAACTTCAACTGGTATTCGAGGGCATTAAGATGTCTGGCACCATATATATAGACAACATACGCCTTGGCCGGCAACCCGAGTAGACCACAGTGCGCTACCTCAGGAACGAAAAAGCGAGATTTGCCAAGAAGAACACCATGTTCGTCAGCTTCATCATCACCTGGCTCCTTACGATCGCCTGGTTCAATCCGCGGCTTTTCTCATTGTTTGCCGTTGCCAATACCATCCCAAACATGGTAGTTATCACCATGTTTATTATATTCCTGAATATTTTTTGGCTCTTTGGTTCCTATTACCTCATGCTTTTCATCTTTACCATTTTTCGCAGGAAAGACCCGCCTCTGGTCCCACTTGCTCTCTCCGAGGAACCCAAGGTGGCCATCCTCTATGCAACTATGAATGATTTTCAGCCGGAAGCGGCAAAGACCTGCCTGGAACAGAACTACAGTAAGTTTCACCTCTTTATTCTCGATGACAGCTCGATTGACGATAAGAAGAGAGAGATAGACCGGTTTATGGAAACATATCCGAAAAGTGTTACAGTAGTGCGAAGAGGGGTCAGGTCTGGTTTCAAGGCCGGGAGCATCAATTATGCATTGAGGAAGCATATAAAGGATTATCCCTACTTTGCAGTAATAGATTCCGATGGCATCCTTCCAAAGGATTTCCTTAAAAAGCTCATGCCGCACTTCGGAATTGATGAGAGCATCGCTTTTGTCCAGGGTAGCCACAGGCCAAATCCCAATCAGAAGTCCAAGTTTGCAAATGACCTTGCCCTCGGTATCATACCGCTATGGACGGTATACTATGGCCCGAGGAACAATCACGGTTTTGTCATTTTCCTGGGGCACGGGGGAATAATAAGGAGGGACGTCTGGGAGGAAGTCGGCGGCTTTCCTGAGATAGTTTCAGAAGACCTCGCCTTCTCGACCAGGATAAGAGAGCGTGGATACAGGGGCTACTACGTCAGCGATGTGATCAGTCACGAAGACTTCCCCCCGAACTACCCTCAGTTGAGGAAGCAACAGGAAAAATACATAAGAGGTGCTTGCGAGTACGTCGACACCTGCCTTAAATCCTTCCTCAAGTCCAGAGAAGTAACATGGTTTGAGAAACTCGATGTACTGATGTCTTGCGCGACACTTTTTGTACCCCTGCTACATCTGGCTTTTATTATCCTCTTTTGTTTCCTCCTAACGGTAACCTTTGGAGAACTCAAGCCTCTGACCATGGTTATTGGCTCCAGAGATGTACATCTCTGGGACGCCTATCTACTTAATGCGAATTTTAATTCCATCTGGACCTGGGATTTTTACGCCATAACTCTGTTGAATATGTTCGCACCCATACTCGGTTGCATAGGGTTTATTATTTCAAAACCCATACGTCTTTTAAAGTTACTCTTCTTGTCGACGGTCCCGTACCTCTCACTGATGGTGGTCTGCACCATAGGTGTTTTCACTTATTTGTTGGTCAGGAAGGCATCCTTTCCTATTACCGGTGATATTTTAGGCCACGATGAGATTGACGTTTACACCGCACAAGGTGGCGGCTGGATGGTGAATCTCGACAGATTTAATTCGGCTCATTTATTGGTTCAGATCATAGAGTTGCTCTTCGGGATAATACTTACCGTTGTATGCCTCATGACGCTTAACCTTGTCCTTCTGGCATTTTCCATTTCAATGGTGATGGGTTTTTTTGTACTGAGATGCGGATGGGAAAACAGGCTCCTTAAGCCACTCATGTACCTCCCCTTCTCTATAATAATAACTGCAATGGGATTTATGGGGTTTAACCTCTTAGGCACACAGGCACTGTTCCTGACCTTTTTTGCTTTTCACTTTTAACAGATAATATAAGGTTAAAGTAGCTTCAAAGAAAGATTTTCTTGCGCTTCTGTAGACCTCCCTTTTTTAGTGCCAACCTAAATTAGAGTTTTCCGTGTTTAGGTTCTCCAAGAGATACTCCGGCGGCCCTTTGCTATTTGCTCTCATGTTTTTCCCCATAACCACACATCCCCGCTACTCTTAAAGGTTCTCTGAAAGTCCGTCCTCTACCCTCACCTCATTTAATGGAGCGGCCCTTCCTGAACTTAATCTTGACGATTTTTTTCGTATCCTTACCTGCCCTGCATGCCTCGGACTGCCTGAGACCCGCTATCCAGAGGATATCATCACCGGCATAAAGTATCGGCGTTCTGCTGCGCATATGCAGGGGAATTTTCTCGTCGATAAAAATGTCTTTAACCTTCCTGTGCCCCTTCATACCGGAGGGCCTTATCCTGTCACCAGGTCTAAAAGAGCGGGCCTTAAGTTTAAGACGGATCGCCCTGTAATCAAAATAGGCGAGACCCTTTTTTTCTCTATCCACGGGACCATCGATTAGCTCGGCAACAAGCGTACCAACGCCGCTTATCTTTGTAATCCCCGGCACCGTAACACCTGTATCAAAGGGCCTTGGTTCAGGCAAAGGCTGAGGGGTGAAGATTATCCGGTCGTATTCCCTTCGTACTGTTAATCCGCCTGGAAGGGTAATGCTCAGATTAGGTTTTTCACTATTCACAAGCCCTATAAAAGACGCTATGTGAGCGGAGCTTATACGTGATTTTATTGGGAAGCTATTGGCAGAGGCCCAAAAAACACGTGTCAGAAGGGAGTGATGGAGGTCTCTTAACCTCGCCGCCTCAAGTACAACCTCGTTCTTTGTCTCTTTAATAACTACTCCAAGATGGGTTGCGATAGCCTCGATGTAATTATTGTCATGACGGAGCATCGTTGCGGTTCTCGCCAGCGAATCTACTATGGAGGGATTATATCTTTCCTTAATAAAGGGCAGGAGGTGGTGGCGTATATTATTCCTTAGATACGAATCCTTGAGGTTAGACGAGTCCACGATATAATTAAGGTCATGGGCCTTGATAAAGGCCATGGCCTCGGCCCGCGTTATCTCAATAAGGGGTTTTATGAGGAGACCACGAAGGGGCCACATCCCCGATAGCCCCGGAAGACCGCTCCCCTTTATGAAACGCATAAGCAGGGTCTCGGCCTGATCGTCCATGGTGTGCCCCATGGCGATACGCCGGGCCTTAAACTTCTTTGCCATCTCATTTAGAAAAGAAAGCCTTTTGTCTCGCGCCGCGGCCTGAAGGCCTTCTGAAGATGATTTTTTCAAAATACCGGCCTTCAAGGTTCGCCCGAAGAAAGGAAGACCATATTCGCCGGCCTTATCCTTTACAAATTGGAAGTCCCGCCTGGACTCAGCGCCACGGAGATTGTGGTTAAGATGGACCACCCCGAGCTCAAAGGAAAGCTCATCCTTTAGCAAAAAAAGCGCGTGGAGCATGGCCATGGAATCGGGCCCGCCGCTTACGGCTACAAGAACCCTGTCGCCGGGGTGAAGCATGGAAAACTTTTTTATCGTATCCCTTACTCTGGAAATCATCTTTTTTTATTTATATTTGTGAAGGAACTGCGGTTAATGAGAGGTTTTAAGGTTGTTACTGACTGAATGCCGGCCCCTGCTTCTACTGAAAAATCGGGCTCAACCCGGCTCGTCTGCCCGCTTTCTCTGAATGGCCTGCATTACATCAAGGGAGCCAAAGTTCTTTTCAAGTTTATTAAGCGCACGGGAGTTTTTATCTGAGAAAACGGTTACCTCCGAGGTCTTAATCATGGTAGCCTTAAGATCATCAAGGGGGAAAGGCTTTGTAAGATAATCAAAGGCTCCAGCGTCTATGGCCTTTACCGCAGTATCTACGGTGCCGTATCCGGTGATTACGATTATACAAATATCTTTGTCATGGGCCTTTATCTTCTTAAGCAACTTCAGCCCGCCCATGCCGGGCATCTTTAGATCGCATAAAACGATGTTGAATTTTTTCCCGGAGAGAATCTCCATGGCCTCCGCCGCGTTACAGGCGACGGTGACATCATAGCCCCACTCCTCCACTATCTCGCCAAGTAGTTCACGAAGGCTCGTATCATCATCGACTATAAGCACTCTTGTGGGGTTTTTCGGGGGCATTTAGGGTTCCTATAATAAGTAAGCCAAGTGTTATTATTTTAAACTTTTTCTTTATTCTACTGTTTTAAAAGGCTTTTTGTCAATATATCTTTTATATTATAGCAAATTTCATACCACTTTCATATATAGCAACCACTCCTTTCTTGAGTGCCATTGACAAGACAAAGACTAATGGTATATTCTAACTATCTATTAAAAACATTAAGGAAGGTCCTATGAATAAGGTAATGGAGAACATATTTACCCTGAATCTTGGCGTAAAAAGGGATGAATCCGTTATTGTCTTCACAGACACCATAACGGCAGATGAGGCCCCCGGAGAGGCCGAACGAGGCAGGCGCCTTGAGCTTGCAAAGATAGCCAGAGAGCTTACCGAAGTGGGCGGAGCCTTCTGTCATACTGAATACGTGGAGTTCCCTTCAGGCGGAGGCCACGGCGTAGAGCCCCATGAGGACCTCTGGAGAGCCGCCTTCGGGCAAGAGGCCACGTCTCAATTAGCGAAGGGCAGTCTCCTTGAAAGGATACTCTCAAAAACAGCCGATGATACGGACCTCGTTGCCGCTGAAGACATCATCCGTAGTTGTGCCGTCTCTCCCGCCGCCATAGTGGCCCTTAGCAACTACTCTACCACTCACACGAAGTTCCGTAAATTCCTTACCGATATAATGGGCGCGCGGTACGCCAGTATGCCCATATTCGAGAGGAGCATGATAGCAGGGGCCATGGCCGTGGACTGGAAGGAACTCGAAAAAAGGACCCTCTCCCTTAAAGAAAAACTCTCCGGGGCGAGCCGAGTAAAGATTACATCCGCCAACGGCACGGATATTGGTTTTTCAATAGAAGGTAGAGAGGTCCTTGCCGATACGGGTATACTTACAGAGCCCGGCGCCGCCGGGAATCTCCCGGCAGGCGAGGCCTTTTTGGCCCCACTTGAAGGAACCGCCGAAGGAAGGCTTGTCCTTGAGTGGGCGCCCACACGAAAGATGAATAGTCCCGTTACCGTGAGAATAAAAAAAGGCATGGCTGTAGAGGTCTCAGGCGAAGATGAGTACGCCGGCATCCTCTCCAGGGAAATCGCGGAGACGCCACTTGCCGCAAACATCGCCGAACTTGGCATAGGCACTAACGATAAGGCAACGCGGCCAGATAATATCCTTGAGACAGAAAAAATACTCGGCACCGTGCACATAGCCCTTGGAGACAACGCCGGGTTCGGCGGCACAGTGGCCGTGCCATTTCATCAGGATTTTATCTTCTACAAACCCACGCTGAAGGCCTTAAAAAATAATAGCTGGATTGATATCATCTCAGAGGGAGAACCCCTCTTTTAGAGCGGCCGCCATATCGTCTCTCTTAAGAGCCCTGCTCTAAACTCCTGGCGGTTTTTCGTCACTACTCGCCGATAATCTTTACAAGGACCCTCTTTCTTCTTCGTCCGTCAAACTCGCCGTAAAATATCCTCTCCCATGTCCCAAAATCAAGGCGCCCCTCTGTAACGGCAACTACCACGCTTCTACCCATTATCTCTCTCTTTAAATGGGCGTCACCGTTATCCTCACCCGTATCGTTATGACGGTAACGAGATACAGGGGCATGGGGGGCAAGGTCCTCAAGCCAGGAGCGAAGGTCCTCGTGAAGGCCCGGTTCGTCATCGTTTATAAAGACAGAGGCGGTAATGTGCATGGAATTGACAAGGACAAGACCCTCGGTGATAGAGCTCTCCAAAAGGGCGTCCTCAACCTGACCGGTAATATTCACGAAACCGAACCTCTCGGGGAGGTGGAAAAAAAGTTCTTTTCTGAAACTTTTCATAAGACCCCTTTTACTTTTCATCCCACGCACGTGGTATTACTTCTGGTGGCAGGCCATGCAGAGGCCGCTCCCTATGTTACTGATACTGAGCATGGGGTCACTATCTCGAGACATGGCCGCGCGTTTTTTAGCTAATATAAGATGATTTGTTTTGTCATAAGGCACATGGCATGTAAGGCACCCGATCCTGCCATGGTCAAGGTGGAGCCCTGGATTCAGTTTTGATGGAGGTATAAGTGAATGGTCGCCTTTAGCTAGTTTTGCATAATCGAGGCCTATGAGATGATCGCTACCTTCACCGTGAAAGACTACCTTTGGGTTAAGGCCCTTTTCATGACAACTGATACACTGCTTTGTCGCGGCGTCAAGCTCCGCTCCCTTTGCAGTGGATGGATTGAGAGAGATAAAAAAACCGATAAGGAAAAAGAAGAACGCCGTAGTTATTATCTGGGGATTTAAGACCTTCATGAGCTACCTCCACGTTGTAAGGATGCCCGGCAAATATTACTTATACATTTTAAAAGTTTATCACATGGGCACAATGCTTAAAAGTCTTTTTGCCCCTCAGGCCGCATCACTGCCTTCTGACCTGATATAGGCATTATATCGATTGAGGATTTCTCTTACATAGTTTACCGTTCTTCGCCCATTACAGTACCCGAACCTGCTCTTTCGATAATAGTGGCGTTTTTGAAGAAGGAGCATGGCCTTTTCCACGTTATCGAACCATATATCGGGGTTTAGTCCCTGTGTTCGCGCGAGGCGTCTCGCGTCGGCCACATGATTATACCCCACATGATAGGATGCAAGGGCGAACCTTATCCGGTCATTGAGCTTTATGGAAGGGCTGAATCTGTCAAGTAGTGCTTTCAGATAATAGGTCCCTGCTTTTATTGAGGCCTCGGGGTCGTAGAGGTCTTTGAGGCCGAGCTCCTTTGCCGTCCTCGGCATGACCTGCATGAGCCCCTTTGCGCCGGCCCAACTAACTTTGCGCGGGTTGAAACCCGATTCCTGAAAAATCTGCGATACTACGAGACGCCAGTCAAGGCCATATCTGCCGGCGTATTTTTTTGCCATTTCATCATAGGGCGAGATGTGTCCGCTCTTGTCATATCTAAAGCCTTTGCTCAAGCCGCTTGATGGGGCCGGATTCTTAAAGTATTTATCCTTTAACGTATTATAAAAGAACCCCCTGTACTTCTTTTTTATAAAGACATTTAGCGCCCTCAGGAGCTGTGCGTTTTCTTTTCGTACGGCCCACCCTATACCCTGTTCTTTCAAAGTAAAGGCGGCCTTCACATCGCGGCCCTTATCGATTTCCATCTCCAGGAGATTAGAGTCGCATACCGTTATGTCCCAACGGTTATCGAGAAGACCATCGATAATATCTTCAGTCTCCATGTCATCGGGTAGCTGAACTATCTCAAAATCAAAACCCTTTTTCTTCAAGTCCATGAGAGACTCGTAAAAAGAACTGCTCTTTCGGACATGAACGGTCCTTCCCGTAAGATCGGCAGGTGAAGTTATATACCTGTCTTTTCCACGCACCACGACAACTTCTCTGACGTAGTTATATGGTACGGTGAAGGCGGCCTGTTTTTTTCTCTCTCCCGTAATGGTCATGGCCGCGGCCACGACATCGGCCCTGCCCTCATTGAGCCATGGGATAAGCTCGCTGTGCCCGGGAGGAAGAACCACCTCAAGCCTGAGCCCTTCTCCCTCGGCAAATTTTTTCATCAGCTCGTAATCAAAACCAACGGGGGTTCCCCTGTAGATATAATACGTAAGGGCGTTATTTCGCGTAATCATCCTCAGGACCTTTTTTTTCTTTATACCGTCAAGGTCAAGGCTGTACTTCATGGCGCTGGCCGAGGCAAGGGAGCGTGAGATAAGGTACTCGTTCACCCTTCTACGGAGCTGTACCGCACCGGGCCTCATAAGGAGCGCTATGGGTAGTGATTTTTCAAGGACCCTTGCCACTTCAAGGGTGGTGTAGTTCTCAGAGAGCTCATCCCATGATACAGAGTCCACTACAGCCCCATAGCACTCGTCCCTCTCGACAAGGCCAAGTGCCTCGTCAGGGCCCGCCCCCTCTAATGGATGGATGAACTTCTTTACACCATTCATCTTTAGCCTTTTAACTGCCGCGGTTTTAAGACTTCCGCGCCCCATGCATATGGTCTTACCCTTTAGTGAGTCTTCCTCTCCATTAACGGGCAAAGCATGCACACCTCCTTTTTTTACTATAAGCAGTTCATCGGTGTGCCTGTATGGGATGGAAAAGGCAAGACCCTTTTCAGGCGTGGCTATAATACCAGCGGCGATAAAATCCGCCTTGCCGTCTCTAAGTTTACGCACCATGGCGGCGTCATCATCCATGACTACAAGCTTTAACTTCAGACCAAGCTCACGCGAAAGCGCCAGTGCGAGTTTTCTATCTATTAGAACCTGTGTTATGCCAGGTGAGGCAAAAGCAATAGAGCGAGGACGCACAATGACCTTTAGATAACCTGAAGACTCTATCTTCTCAAGGTCTCTGCTGTCCTTTTTTTCGTCCGATGGAGAGCATCCCGAGACCATCAAGACAAGGACGGCCAAAAAGGCGCCAAGGATACGCGGATTTTTTGCAGAACTTAAGACTTTTACCATAACAATTTTTTTCATCTGCCCTGAATAGATATGAGCTTAGACATACTACAGGCATTAAGACTCATTTTTAAGGTTAAGGGCCTCCGAATGGGCTTATTATCCCCTTAAAAGGGTATTTCTAAAAGAGTATTTCAGGCCGGGAAAAGAACCACATAACCGGCAGGGACGGGGCGGTCTTCCACATGGGGGCAAATAAGCCCCAAAAGGGTTAGGACTTCAATTTGTAGCCAAATGTACGGAGTAGCTCCTTACGATCCTTTATATCCTCATCACCTTCGAGGCCCTCTGTTTTAAGGCCGTCTATTACGCCGAGTATACCGCGGCCCTGATTGGACTCAGCAAGCACAACCTCCACGGGGTTTGCCGTGGCGCAGTAGATATTGCAGACCTCGGGGACGGCCTTTACAGCGTTCAGGACGTTTACGGGAAAGGCCTCTTCAATAAAGATAATAAAGGCATGACCTGCGGCGAGCCTCAGGGCGTTTTCACCGGCAAGGGTCTGTAGAGATTCTTCGTTACCGGAGGTCCTCACAAGGCATGGCCCCGATGCCTCTACAAAGGCAAGGCCGAACTTTATGCCCGGTACAGAGGCCACAAGGGTCTCGTGAAGGTCTTCAACGGTCTTTATAAAATGCGCCTGCCCCAGTATCATATTAAGACCACCGGGGTTCTCAATCTTCAGGCTCTTTATCTGCAGGCCTTCTTCCATCGTTAACCTCCGTAAGGCGTAGTTCAGCCACTCTCGATTATCAGTCATGGCCCGTTGAAAGTCAATTCCAATCTTAAAAGGGCCTTCCAGGTAAAAGGCGGCGAGTCGGATATGAACGGGGCCCTTAAGAGAGTCCGTTAATAACACGGGCGAATAGCACGGGGAGGCTGGAGGTGAGTTTTTTGGCATCCGATAAGACGACGTAATGCCCCTTTCCAAATATCCTGGGGAGATACTCCCCGGCGGCGTTGTCCACGGTGAGGCAAAATGGTATTAAACCGGCTTTTTTTGTCTCTCTTATGGCCATGGCGGTATCCTCAAGGCCGTACCGGCCCTCATAAATATCCATATCATTGGGTTTTCCATCAGATATGATAAAGAGTAGCCTCACGCGGGCGCGCTCCTTTTCAAGAAGCCCTGCGGCGTGCCTGATGGCCGGGCCCATCCTCGTGTACCCCATGGGAACCAGGGCCCCTATCCTCTCTCGAACCTTATTGGAATAGCGTTCATCAAAGCCCTTGATGTTATAATAACGGCATCCGGACCTGTTTCTGCCTGAAAACCCGTAGACCCCGTATCTGTCTCGAAGCCCCTTCATGGACTCGCAGAGGAGAAGGAGGGCCTCTTTTTCGTGGTCAATCACGCGCTTATCCCCTATCCATGTCTCTGTTGACATGCTGAGATCCGTTAAAAAAAGGGCGCTCATGTCTCTCGCGGCCCGTGCGTCCCTTATGTATAACCTATCATCAAAACCAGACCCGGCAGAGCGGTCAGCGGCGGCGGAGACAATAGCGTCTATATCTATATCAGTACCGTCAATCTGTCTCCTTAAGGGCCGGCGTTCTGGAGTTAATAGCTCGAAGTGGCGGCGTAGTTTTTTTATGAGCCCACTGCGTTCACTAAGGACCTTATCGGCAAAGCCCCTGTCAGCGTCCTCTGCGGTGGTGACCTTAATTGTGGTATAGTCCTCCCTGTAGGCCTTTTTCAGATAATTCCACTCGGGGTATCTGAAGACCTCCCCTTCCTTTCTACCTCCGCCCTGCTCTTCATCATCATATAAAGCCTCTTTTTCAAGATCGGCGTTAAAAAAGGCGTTTGTGGAGCGTTGAATCTGGGCAGTGGATATCTCGTCCATGGCCTCGGCCTTCTTATCAAGGTCATCATCAGGGTCGTCGTCAAAGGCACGGTTCAGGTTAACAAACTCCGCCCATGTGATGAACTTGTCGTAGATATTAAGGGTAAGGCCATTCTTATTGGCCTCTTCATCTACCTCTTCTTTTTTCTGAATAAAGCGTTTTTTTTCCTTCTCCGAGGCCTTATCCTTATTTTTAGCAGAATCGGCGGCCTCTGTCGTGGGGGTGTTTTGAGGGGCCCGGAAAATTGCCTCCCCCTTAATCCTCGCCGGTAATAATCTGCCATAGGGGATAAAGGGCATTATGGCCCTGTACCTGCCGCCTCGGCTACTTCCTTTCTGCCGGCTGTTTTTCAATCCCAGCGCCAGCTCAAGGGATTGTTCCGCAGAGCCTGCCGCTGAGAAAACAGCATTATCAAAGACCGAGCCCTTTAAAAATTCCTCGACAAAGGCCTCTTCAGGCCGTAAAAGCCCGGCAGAAGGCCTCGCGGTGAAGATGAATTTACTAATGGACTCATAATGCCTGAAGGCCCGGGGATACTCTCTTTTAATCAGCCCCGTAAGCCTCTTATTCTCAAGTATCCAGTACAGGTCCAAAAGTTCCTGGTCCGACTCAAGGAGGGATTTATTCATAAAGGCCCTTTCAAGGGAACCATGGGTTATCTGAAAGGCGAGGAAGAATATGGATAACCTCAGAAGCTCGGCTTCCATCTCGATATCTTTCATGTGTATGGAGGTAATGGGCAGGTAGATGGTCTCGCCGTCAGACCAGCCAAAGGCGTGCTCGCCGAGCTGAGAGAGGTGACCGGATTTATAAAGAAGAGGCGCGTATGGCCGCGGCGGCGGGTCACCGTGTACAGGGGTTACGGTAATGCTTGTACCCGTAATAATCGCGGCGAAGAGGGAAAGACGCCTCGCCATATCCTTTACACGAAGGGGCTCGCACGCCTCCTTCATGCGCTTGAGTTTTCTATTGTGACGGATGCGTAGTGCCCGGTCTATGCCTTTTCCAATGAGATATTCCATGGGGGACGTTTCTTAGAGTATGGATTTTGCTATATCAAGCATGGCGCCTATGGTCTCGGCGTCGTCTGTAACAGGGCGTATGATGGCGGTAAGGACGGCCGTTGCCGGTGTGAGCCCGTTATTAACGAGACGGGCGGCATGAACAAAGAGCCGCGTGCATGGAGGAGAATCGAGGCCCTCTTCTGTCAAGAGCCGCATCTTTCTCCCCGCGCGCACGATAGCCGCAGAGCCTTTAGCATCAAGACCGCTCTCCTCGGCAACAATGCGCACCTCAAGGTCCTCGGGAGGATAATCGAACTCCAGGGCCACGAACCTCTGCCTTGTGCTTGGTTTAAGGTCTTTTAGAATATGCTGATAACCGGGGTTATAGGAGACAACGAGCATGAAATCGTCGGGTGCCGAGAGTTCCTCACCGGTCTTATCTATGGTAAGGATTCGCCTGTCATCCGTAAGGGGATGGATAATGACGGTGGTGTCTTTACGCGCCTCAACAACCTCGTCAAGGTAGCAGATACCGCCACCTCGAACAGAAGAAGTAAGGGGGCCGTCAACCCAGACGGTATCGGCCCCCTTGATAAGAAATCGGCCTAAAAGGTCACTGCCCGTAAGGTCATCATGACAGGCAACGGTATTTACGCCAAGGCCCAGTCTGGCGGCCATGTGTCTCACGAAACGGGTCTTCCCGCAACCCGTAGGCCCTTTTAAGAGCACGGCCATACGTGCCTTGAAGGCCGCGGTAAAGACCTCTATCTCATCACCTATGGGCAGGTAATAGGGCAGTTCCCCACCCTGCCCGTGGTCTTTTTCCTTATGGAGAGAGATACTCAAAATACCTACCCCGCCCTTCCGGCCCTGGTAAAGAAGTCGTAGAAGTACGCCGCAAGACCGATCGCAAAGGTCACGCCAAAGGCCTCTCTTATGCCGTAAAAGACTACCATATGAGACTGCGTCTCCATGTAAGGCATACCCATGACCCTCTGTAGCGTTACCTGCACAATGCCCGCACCTGTAAGTGTAAGGGCTATGCTGAACATGGATACCACCATGGTCCAGAAGGCGAATATCTCTATCTTCTGGCTCCTGATGCTCTCCGTCTTATTACGCAGATTCGGCACGGCATAGGATATCATGGCAAGATTGATAAGGGCGTAGGCCCCGAAAAAGGCCAGGTGCCCGTGACTCGCCGTCATCTGCGTTCCGTGGGTGTAGTAGTTGACCTGCGGCAGTGTGTGCATGAAACCCCATACGCCCCCGCCAAGTAAAGACACCACCGCCGCACCGCCTGTCCATAAGACCGCCGCGTGATTTGGATGGTTTCGAGTCCTCTTACTTACCATCTTGAAACTGAAGGCTACCATGGCGGCAAAGGGAAGTATCTCGCTCGCCGAGAAATAGGCGCCCCAGGTCTGCCAGAAGTGAGGCGTGCCTATCCAGTAGTAGTGATGCCCCGTGCCTATGATACCTGTTATAAAGGTAAGACCGATTATCAGGTAAAGCCATTTTTCAGCGACTTCTCTATCTATACCCGTTAATTTTATGAGTAGGAACGAGAGCATTGAGGCCATGATAAGCTCCCATACGCCTTCCACCCACATGTGAACCACCCACCACCAGTAATACTTGTCAACAACCATGTTGGCTGGTTTGTAGAAGGCAAAGAGGTAAAATAGGGCGATCATGACGTAACCGCCGAAGAAGACGATAGAGATACTCGTCCTCCTTCTACCCTTGATCATGGTCATAAGGATATTGTAGAGAAAGATTAGAACCACTATTACGATGGCAACCTTTGAGATAAAGGGCTGCTCAAGAAATTCCCTGCCGTCGTGAATACGGAATAGATATCCGCCAACGGTCACTACGCCTCCGATTACGAAGAGGACAAAGTTAACGTAGGCGAGTTTGAGGCTGTAAACCTCCCCCTCAACCTCTTCGGGTATAAGGTAATAGGCCGCGCCCATAAAGGCCATTAGTATCCAGACCACAAGGAGGTTGATGTGTATCATCCTCGCTATGTTAAAAGGTATGGCTGGAAAAAGGAAATCCGGCCAGATATACTGCGCCCCTATAATCAGCCCGAAGACTATCTGCAGACCGAAGAGCAGGATGGCAACGAGGAAAAAGGGGTATGCCACGCGCTGCGATTCATATTGATATCTCATATCATTAACGCTCCTTAAGATTTTTTAACTGCACTCAGCCTTCTTTATTCGGGGGCCAGTTGCTCGTATTGATATTACCCATCCATTTAAAAAAGGCTATGAGGCCGTTTATGTCTTTATCGGATAGATCAAACTTGGGCATGCGCCTCGTCGAGCCCCACCCCTGAGTCCTGTCCACCTCGAAGACGGTGCGTACATAGGCTTCACCTCGCCTCTTGATGACATTACCGAGTTCCGGAGCATAGTAAGCGCCCTCTCCAAGTAGCGTGTGGCAGTCGATACAGGCATGCTTTTCCCATACCCTTTTTCCCCATACCACCTGGGGTGTGATATTTTCCGGGTGCGTTCTTTCCGGAAAGCTCTTGTGCGAGAGTATGGTCAGAACGGCAAAAATTACCGTGACCACAACCGTAGAGCCGATAAACATATTACGCACGGATGTCTTGGTCATACTACACTCCTCCTATGAGTATAAAGTAAGATTCTCTCAATATAATTATACAATCTACTCCACACGAGGTCCTTATACTATGACAATTATCAATTAATAAAAAAAATCCTGTAGTAAGACTGATTAAGGGTATTATATGCGGTGGGGAGAGGAAAAAACAATGCCTCCCGAGACCGGCTAAAGAGAGGATGTCTTATTTACAGATATTAAAAGCGTCTCTATCGACAAATCCCCCTGCCTTCAAGTCCAGGTATGGAGAGCGCGGAGCAAAACCTTGTCCCCCATTCTACCTCACCCCTCAGCCATATTGTAAGAGATACAAGACGTTCGTAGCAAAATAACCGCCTTCAAGACAAAAGAGGTGGCATTTAACTCTTTCGTAAATATTGAATGAAATTTTTGCCCTGATCGACACCGGCGCCCCAGAGAAAGAGGGTGATGTAATCCTTCATGGTTCCAAAGTTGGGGTTGCTTAAATAAAAAGTGGTTATGCCCGACGAGAGCGCAAAGATGGCGGCCAGTGCAAGGGGTAAAATCTCGGCAACCTCACAGGCGCCGCGCCAGCCGACATCGCCGGCACCCTTTATCATAAAGGGAGTTGTTCCCGTGTCCACCTCTTCTGATTCATCACCATTATGAGAGAGTTTGACCGAGACACTGAGCTCCCCTCTTTTTGGTACGTACTGGACGAGACGCGGCTCCCTGGAAGTGGTCTGGATAAATTGTACTAACGGCTTCTTTAATATTTTTTCAATAAACCATTTTTCAGGATACGTTCTCTTGAAAAACAATCCCCCTGGCGTCAACGTCAATGTCCATTTATATTCCAGACCGTGATTGAATAGATAACTATTCTCGTACTTCGAGTCTTTCTGTGATACTTCAAATTGAATGAGATCATAGGTCCGTAGCGGATTTATGGTATTGAGTTTTGGTAAAGTAAACCCAATGCCTGCCTTACCACCTGCCTTTAAACGCGACCATTCAAGGTTGTCGGCTGTTTTGAAAAATATTGTGATGTCGGGATTGGGATTATTTTCTAAAAAGTCAAAGAGCTTCTCCAAAGTATTCTTCTCAGCAACTTGTTGCCGCTCGTAGAGGATATTTAGCATGGCAAAATTCTCTTCTATTTTAATAGCTTTTTGTATCTTCGTTTTCTCTGATTCATTTTTGATATTTTTTTCCATATTATCCATATAAGTTTTCAATTTATTGACAGTACTCGAATGTTCACCAAAATCCACGGGTTCAATAAGAGGGCTAAACTTTTCAATATCTCCTTGAAGATCAGCCCAGTAACGATTGAATAATAGCTCGGGGATAAACCACTCTTCCAGACCTGATAGTCTCTTCTCAATATCTAAGAGAGTTCTCTCATCTATACCCCAGGGACTCAGCTCCTCAACTACCATTCTAAGTTTCTTTTCTATACGATTCCGAATCATGAGGTTATACCGGGATTCTTTTGTACGTTTACGAATATCGTGTGCCCTGCTGATTATCTTCAGCATTTTCTCAGCCTTATCTACATTCTCGCAAACCACCTCGGAGGTAAAAAAAGCTGTAAACCATCTCTTGTGCCGGTCTTCTGCCTGTCTCAGCATGGCACGAACCGAAACAATAGCCATTAGATTCGGCTCCCCGCGTAGCCACGATGGCCTTATGTCGTTTATTTTTTTTATTAACTCCCTACTTCTGCGAAAGGTAATCAAGGACTTATTTGAAATGAAGGAAATGACGATTGCAACGATTAAAAGAATCACAGCCCAGACTACGTTATGGCGGAACTCCACCTTCAGGATTATTTGCTCTTCATTCTCGGGTGCCGCGTTCACCGCGGCCACGCCAAGCTTGAATATGTATTCGCCTGGCACGAGACCTTTAATCTCACCACTCACTACGGCTTGCTGATTGGGGGCAATGGCGCGAACCTTCTGGGCCTCCAGCGTCCCCTGCGTGCTTACACGCCCAACTTCGGCTTGATGATTGGGTGCAAGGACGGAAGCTAATACTTTGCCGTCTTCCTTCGATCCCGGGCGCCAAAGACTTTGTGCCTTTTTACCATTCCATGTAAAGTCAATATTCTCCCCGGGATCGAAGTTCGCTCCTTGCGGAGTTGTGACCTCGATCAACCGTAAGAATATATCCCTGGCACGCCAGTCTTGGCTGTCATTGTGTACCAAAACCGTAAAGTGTGGTAATTTCTTGGGCCACAACAAGGTTAAAGGCCAAAATAGCTTTGACTTCGTGTAGTAGGTTGTGATTGACTTCTGGTCAATACTTAACTGCGCCGGACGTTGAGGGTGGCCTCGGGTCAGTACTATTGGTTTTGTATGCAGAAGCTTCTCTCCATGCAGAACCAAAATATTTCCGCTATATTTGCCAGCCGTAGGAAGCTCCGGAACCTTTAACTTCAACGTCATGACCGGTTCCTTTAATAAAAAGGAGATGAGTTGATTCTGGGGTTTTGACTTGGGAAGTTCGAGGATGTAAGGGGTAACGGTGAGGTTATCGCCCTGTTCTCCGCGAAATGGCGTAAGGTAAAATTTGATTTGGGGACTTGGGACAATAGATTGAGTCCTGATAAACGGCAAGAGCACGTCGGCGTTAGGCGCGACAGCAATTGTCATGGCCTCACTCTTGTTGTCTGCGGCGTCGAGAAACTTTAAAGGCCCATTGGTGGCCGCTTCTGCGAAGGTGCTTATTAGTGATAGAATTACGAGCACAAGAAAAAGTTTGAATGGCAAAACCAAAAACTGTGCCCCTTTCAAAGCGACATTTGGCATGCTGGGTCTCCTATATTCAAACTTATGTGGCGAAAAGAATCTCTCTCTTTATTACCCGCTCTTAGTTGGTATCTGTGAAATAAATCAAACAAAACTATATGTGAAAGATATACCTCCGTAGGTTCCATAGTCGGCGCTGAGGCAGAGCTACTTGATTGATTATGCGACTATATTGTTTATCTAAATCATACTCCTCCTGGGCAAAATATACAACTGATAATTACACAAATAGTCTCTTGATTTTTTATCATATCCAATGGATAGCACTAAAAAAAATCAAAGCAAAGGGAGGGATGCGGAAGTTAATCTGTAATAAGGCATGCATCTTCAATAGAAAAAAAGAGATATGTGAGCCATTAAAACAAAAGGGGCCGCCATGTATGACGGCCCCTCTGATAAGTTCCTTACCCTTATTATTCGTCTTCGCTATCGGATATCATCCTCGGCATATCCTTGATGTGAATATAACCTATCCCTCCGGAGCGGTTACGTTCGGCGGCAAAATCGGGGTTTGCCTGCTCGACGTCACTCACCATCGCGGCCGGAGGCTCACCTACGCCGCTATCACCGGGGTGCTGGTAGTTCGAACCAAAATAAGCGTAGCCGTTCATATTATCAACGGCCATGAGGCCCGTAGCTTCAGCGCCCATGGGCAGGGAGAGTATCCTTGAGAGTTTCCTCGTGTCTACGTTAAAGGCCCATACAAAGTTATTTACGTGACAGTTGCTATCTTCGCCTATGAGCAATGTCCGATACGCCGCGGAGAACTTCACGTTATCGGGATTGCCTACATTAGCGGTAGCGCAGAGGTTGCCCTGCGCGTCGGCGATACGCTTATGTGCGCCATTTGTGGTCCTGTAGTTCGAAAGCATCCTATTGATATCAGCACGCGTGGCACCGGTGCGCTTCATCCAGGCCTTTACCTTTTTCTTGTTGAATGCAGGTACCCCGCTATAGGCGTTATCAAGGCCCTTCAACTCGGGAACAGCCGCCAGGGAGGTGGCAACCCAGGAACTGTTTATCTCTGCACCCGTTGTATCGGTGACGTTATTGGTCAGAGAGAGTTCATAGGTATTTCCTGCTGTAAGGAGGCCCATCTGAATGTCGCCTTCTCCGTCCGCCATGCTGTCATACTGATAAGAGATAGCTATATAGGCCTTCCTGTCAGCGGCGTTCAGGGCAACGCCTTCCATCTTCGTCCATTCACTTGTGGCTCCGAGAAGGGCCGCGTACCGGCGTGTCTCAAGAAATGCCGCCGCCTGACCCATACCGGGTCTCAGGCGCAGCCACTCGGCCTTGTCCTTGGTATGACGGTGATAGTAATCAAATACACGTTTGTAACCGGCATCCGCCATATCCGATGCTGTAACGGTATTATTACCCGTGGCAGGATCAATAGGTCCCGTTCCAACAACACCGTCTACATACACAGGCAGTACGCCCGGCGCTGTCTCAAGTGTGATGTCAAAGATATCAGTAGCTTTAAGACCTGCGTCTATGTAGGACTTAATCTCGGCATCCGTGGCGTGACCGAGCTTTATCCAACTGAGCATGCCGGCGCCAAGCTCTGCCCCTGCAACGGCCCCGGGTTCACCTGGTGCGGTGTTGGCAATAGGTGATACAGGGCTTGTCTGTGTGAACTTCGAGGCGTAAAGCGTAACGGCTGAAAGATCACCAGGCCTATCTGCAAGTCCCATTAGTAAAAGTGTGCTCTTGCCGTCATCCCCAGAGTAATAAGTCTTAGAGTCAGGCATAATCTGAATTACCTCACGGGCCCAACGGCCGGTGGCATAATGCTTTACCGCTACCGCCGTGCCATCTTCATCAACGGTAGCCTCGGTAACGTAACCGTAATCATAGGGACGGGCCGTGGGCTCGCCGAACTTTACCTGAAAGGCCTCAACGAGGTTGGTATTATTGAAGTCCATAGGATAGGCCGCGGGGTCGATTGCGTTCATATCAAAATTCCACTGGTCAGCCTCATATTCCTCTGAACCGATAAATGTATTCCATGGCGATTTGGAGGCGGCGCATGGAATCCACAGACCTTTTTGCCCGGCGAAGTTAAGTTTGTCAAAGTTCGTAACGGTGAGAAGTCCAGTAAGAAGGTCTTGTGAGACGGTGCTGTTGCCGATAAACATGGGGTTTTTACCGTACTGGCTGTTGAGGTTACCGTCCCAGGTGACATACTCGAAGTGGTTAAGATAAGTCAACTGGGCCGTAGTAGCAGAATGGGGCGCGTCGTCCGCATTTATGAGGACCGCGCCATCGGGTGTGTCGGCAACGAACTGGTCTATATTAGCGGGGTTTAAACCGGCGGCCAAGGCCTTGCTGGTGACGTCAAAATAGAAGGGATTATTAGCGGCAAAGGGGTCCAGGAGAGGCGTACCTGCCTTGTCGACGATGCCTCCGTAATACTCTCCGGCATGGGGTCCCTTCTGGATAGGGTCGTCGCTCCTGAATAACATCTTATACTCAAGGGGGTAGACTTCGCTTCTACCGTCGTTATACGTAACCGTAACTTCTGAGGTTGTATAGGGCCTTGACATATTCAGCGCCGCGTCAGGGATACCGTTGGCGTACTGAGTCGTAGGGGCCTCGGTACTGGTAAATGAAATACCTCTCACTATGAAGGGATCGTCTTGCTCATGCCCTATCTCCTCTCCCGTGTAGCCATACGTTGGATCGATTATAACGTTATGCTCTGCGGCGGTAGCGGGTACCTGGCCTAAAAGGCATGTGCCAAACATTATGGCTAAGATCAATTTGCCGTATGACTTTAACATAGCATCTCCTTAAAGTTTAAGTGTTAACGGGAGGTACGCCGGGATTACTCCCAAATATATTCCGTATATTTTTAAAGCATCGCCCAAATGAATGGAGAAAAGCGATTACTCGAATTGTTGTTCTCTGTTTTTCAGATACTACATCTTGTTTATGACAGAATAATGACGGTTATGTTACATTTGTCGGGCAATGATATTTTTTATTTTTATTAAGATGCCTTGCCAGATGACGCTACAAGATAACTGGTATAGAGCAAGTAGATTTTCCAGAGGTTTATCATTAAAAAAAACGCAAGGAAAATTTTTCCTTGCGCCGTGCCTGTTGTCAACTGAGATATAAAATCATCCCTTAATTTTCAGGTGTTACTTGCCTCTGTTAATCTCAGGGCATAGATATCATAATATTTCTTTATAAAAGATGCGCAAGTTTTACCCGGTTGGTTTTCCCACAAAAAACGGACTACGAAAAAACCGCAGTCCATTTTTTTTTGGTCGGGACGAGAGGACTTGAACCTCCGACCCCTTGTACCCCGTACATAAAAAATCATTAATCATACTCTTCAAGACTCGTCATAATTATCTGAATTTTTTGACTAAGGATAATAGATACCGCATCCCATATCCAAAGAGGTTCAATGATAGTTGTCGCCGCCTCCCCTATCGCCTTAGACGTTCATGCAGGGCCGTTAGACTCGTGCGGTAAAGTTCCTTAATCTTTCCCTCACCCTCCCCTATGGGTCTTATGGGCACAAGATCCATTACCTCTTCGGCGGATAGTCCGCTCTCTCTCATAGTCCTCACGGCGCCCATGGCCATCTCCGTGATACCCTCTTCAACTTCCCTCTCGCCAAGACCGAACTCCCTGCCAAGCCTTTTGAGCTCATAGAGCTGAAACCAGAGGTACGTTGGCCCCATGGGCGTGAGAATGGCGTAGGACTCAAGTTTTTCCTCGGCGACCACAGGGCATTTTCCCAGAACACTCAACATCTTTATAACTTCTTCTTTCTCAGCCTCTGTGAATCCACGAAAAAAAGCGATGGGGTTGAACCCGGCGTTGACGATGGAAGGGGCGTTTGGCGTCATACGCATAATTTTTTCGATACCGCCAAACTCTTCTCCAAGCCCTGCGATAGAGACCGTTGCCATAAGTGAGATAATGATGACATCGGGATTTAGCCTTGACCTTATCTCTTTTGCCACGGCCTTAAGGGCCGGCGGATGTACGGAGATAAAGACAATATCCCGTGAAGCCGCGGCAGCCTTGTTCTCATTCAGGACAGTGCTAATGTTGGAAAACCTCTCTTTTAACTCAAGGAGCACACTCTCATCTTTATCGCTTACAATCACACTTAATGGCATCTTTCCGGCTTTTTCAAGACCCCCGAGGATTATCCGCGTAGCCCTGCCGCCGCCTATAAAACCTACACCCATCTGTAACATATCAACCCCCTCACTCTAACTGAAGTTATCTGCTTATTTATAAGCCCCTGGAGATGCTAACTGCTCCTCTGACCTCTCCCGTGGAATAACCTGTGCCCTTGTCATCGGGGTAAAGCTCCTTGAGCGTCTTGCGTACCTCCGGAGCCAATGAGTTTCCATGACACTTAAGGCATACCGGTTTAACGCCCAACGCTTTCATGAACCTGAAGCGGCCCCCGACTGCTTCCCCATAGGACATCTTCGCCGGGGCTTCACCCTCGCGTTGACGTTTATCAAAACTCAAAAGCACCTTTTTTTCCCATTCGTCAGGTACGGCCAATTTACTGTTTCGGGGTTTGAGACTTACCCGTTTAATCTTCCATCCCCTTTGCTCACCAAGCTGCCGGGCTATCTCCGGGGCCGTGACAGAGCAGACCCTGATGGCCTCAACAGGGCCGCCCGAGGACATGGCCTTTTTCATCTGCGGCTTCATCCTTTCTCCTAATTCTTTTACTACGCTCGCGGCCTCTTCCATCATAACCGCTTTTTTATCATCTACGGCCTTTTCTCCGTAAAACTCTTTAACGATTCGGGACCTGTATTGATTATGACACTTCACGCAACCGCCAAGTAGAAGACCATAAGTATCAACTACGCCTTTGTAGTCCTTTTTCTTTGCTAACTCACTTAGTTTTGCCGCCCTGTGGTGTACGATTCCATCGGCCTCCTTGAATCCCTTTGCATCACCCTTCAAGAAGGACATAATCTTCTGTCTTTCCTCCATAGGAGGTTTCTCGTGGTCGGCTATCTCTCTGGCACGCGCCTCAATGGCCTTAAAATCGCCTGTGCTTATGGACCGCACTATGGCCTCCATATTGGTTTCTATGGCGTCCATAATGAACCTCAGCCTGAGGCCAGCTTGGGCCTGCCCTGTCAATGACAGTAGCGAGATGAACAGCGCAGAGATAAGAGCGATCTTTTTCATCAGATATCTCCTGTAGATAAATCGTATTAACAACATTAGAAACTGTACCGTATCCTCGTGTACACATTGTCATTACGCCTGAAAGTCCCGAAGTCCGTGAATTCGCTTCTACCAAGGATTATGTTCGCCCCTGCCGTGACCTTCCAGTTGTCCGTGACCTTATAAGATACCCTGGGACGGAGATAGGCGTCCATATCCGAGGGGCTGTAGAAGGCAAAGAGGCTCGTCTCAATGGTCTGGGCACGGTAGAGTTTTGTAAGCCTCATGGTTAAGAGATGGCGAAACTCGTCGCGCACCGCGTCTCCCGGTGCGAGCCCTTTTCGGTACGATGCGTGGTGGAGCATCTCCTCTACCTCGTACTGAAGCCCAAGGGAGGCGTCACCCCCGAGGTCACGCGTATAACCTGCGAGATACTTTATGGATGGGTTTTCTATCATGGGGTTACGGCCATTTCTGTCCTCACGGGAATCGTAGTATCCAATCTCAAAATTGCCTATACCGCCGAGCATTGGACCACGTACGCTCATGCCGAATACATGGAGGCGCGGATAGAAAAGTTCTTTCCTCAAGGCGTCAAGAACGCCTCGCGGCTCCTTGTAAAACCCTCGAAATAGATAGAGGGCAAACTCCATACGGCCAATAGTCCTGTAGGCACGAAGTCCAAGTTCCATGTTGCCGATGGTCTCGCGGGGCTCGATAAAATCGAGGCCCGCGTCCTCTCCGGCAACCCTGCCGCCGAGGCCGTCAAAGAAAGATATCCTTTTCCCGGTAACGCTTATGTCGGGCTCCATGAAGGGTATGACTACCATATCGAGATTCAGGACATCAAAAAAGAGAGAGACTCTCATGGCATCGCTGGGGATCTTCAGGTATTCATCGTCACGCCCGATAAAAAAGGAGACGTAGTCCTTTGGAAAAAGGTCGTTTATGAAGATGTAGTCTCCGGTGCCCCAGGTGAGGACTTGGCGGCCGAGTTTTACATCAATCATCTCAAGGGGCGTAAACGAAATGGCCGCCTCGCGTGCCCTTAGTATCAGACGATCTTCATAGCCGTCGGCGATGAGCTCGGCCTTAAGGTCCGCCTCCGGCGACCACTCTTCCATTACCGGTACTTCAAAAACGTCCTTTAATTGAAGTCTGCCCTCGAGGAGGTTAAATGAATCCTTCTTCGTAATGTCCCTTTGCGTGCGGTACCCGTAGGCGCCTTCCGCAAAGCCCTCAATACCTGAGGCGTACGCGGGGCTAAAAAGGGCCGCACCTGTCACGAAAAGAAGGGCCGCAAGGACAAGATAGATTCTTAAAAAGGGGGTGTTTTTCCTCACACTCATCGCCGCCTATCTCTTCACCTCTTTTGGAGGCCGCCTGAGATAACGCTCCCTGAAAATACGTTCCTTGATGCCTACGTTGTAGGCCACGTTATTAAACTCGATAGTGGTCTTAAGGCCCCTGTCAAGGTCTTCTGCCGTGGCCTTCAGCACCGTTGGTATGCCGTCAACAAGAGCGGTCTTATCAACTGTTATAGTCCTGTAGAGCTTACCGGACTTGTCAAAATACTCACCCTTCAGGGGCAGGAAGGTCTCCTTGTCGATACGGGCGATATAGTATGAAAACTCCACCTCACCGGTATCCTTTGGAGTGTTTTTTACCACATAGACCGCCTTGCCTTTTACCTTATCCTCGTCCATGAGTTCGTGGGTGTCGTCAGAGGTGCGCCTGCCGGAGACGTCCTCGTAGGTAAAAACGCCTCCAGCGAAACTCGACCTCTTGTCGCTACTCGCTATCCTCTTCACAAGGTCAATGGCCGGTATGTAGAGCCACCTGTCGTCGTCGCCCTTTACCTGTTTCCAGACCATGAATACCATACGGCTCACATCGGAAGGCTTTTTAAAGTACACATAAAACTTCTGCCTCCCGCCGTCTTTAATGTCTTTTCGAAGGAGCGTCATCTCCCTTGTGCGCACCCTTCCCCGCCTGTCCGTTATGGTCATGGTGAGGTTCGCCCGCCCGTCATCACCTGCGTAGTAATAGGCGAGGTTCGACTCTTCCACTATCTCATCTGCTGTCATGGCAAAGGAGATAGCCGGGCTTATAAGGAGCATGAGTAAAATTATAAAAGACTTCATCTTTATCATTATCAACCTCCTTGAGGTTCAGGCCCTTAGCCTGTTTTTAAGGACCGCCATAATAGCCGGCAGCACTACGAGCGTCACCACTGCGCTTACGGCCATTATGGCCGCCATGAAAAAACCAACTGTCTTGTAGGGCATCAGCGGTGCAAAGAGCAGAGGGGTAAAACCTACTGCGATAACCACGGCGTTTCGGAGGATGGCCCGCACCGGTTCATCGAAGATGGCCTCTATGGTATCCGTCCAGTTATGCTTTTCCCTGAATATCTGCCGCGTACGCTCCACAAGGTGAATGGCAAAGTCCACCGAGAGCCCCAGGGTAAGGGAGGAGAGCACGGCTATGGGCATGTCGTAGCTCTTGCCCGTCCAGCCCACAAGCCCGTATATGAAGGCGATGGTCACCGTAAGGGGAACCATGGAGATAAGGCCCCAGATAAGAGAGCGGAAGAGTATGACCATGATAATAAGTACCATGATAAAGCTTCCCAGCAGGGCGCTCATCATGCCGGAGACCATCTTGTCCTGCCAGACCACGTTGATATAGGTAAGCCCCGCCCATCGGGCGGTCATGCCCTGTGGCGGAGGATTCTCTTGCATAAAGTCAGCGGCGCTCTTTATTACCCTTTTCATGTCAAGGTTATCGCCGCGCTTCAGGTGCACCCAGAGGGCCGCTTTTTTGTAATCCGGATCCACGAGGTGATAGAGGTCTTCGGGGTCGCCGCTCATCTCATAGAGGAAGAGGTACTGGGCAGTGGCCTTTGCGGTATTTGGGATGATATCCGTGCCTGCTTTCCTGTCTTGGATCTCAAAGCCGATTTTTTTCACCACGTCCACGATGGAGGTAGTCTTGCCAACCACATCAAGTGAGGTAAGATGCCTCTGAAGTCTCTCGATATAGGCCATTGTCTCCGGTCTTTTAACCATCCCTTTGGTCTTTCCCTCAAGGACAAGGTAGGCCATGTATGTGCCGCCGAAGTGTTTATTCAGAACCCTATCTGCCACGCGTATCTTGTGGTCTTTATTAAACCAATAAACGGGATTGTCGTTTACCACCATACGGCTTATGCCGAAGGCCGAGAAGGCCATAATCAGGAGAGTTGCGAGAAGCACCCAGCGGCTACGCCTTGTGCTTATATGACCGATGGCCTCCTGCACCCTTGTCATGACTCCCCTACGGTCTGACTCCTTATGCCCCGCCATTGCCGCGAGCCCGGCGATAAATCTCTCGGGCATCAGCATTGTAAAGGCAGGTATAAAGGTAAGCGTAAGTAGCCATGCCAGCATGATGCCCAGTGCCACAAATAATCCAAAGACCCTGACGGGCGGTATGGGTGTAAGCGCAAGGGAGGCAAAACCCACGGTGGAGGTGATGGAGGTATAGAGCATGGGGGTCATGAGCTTATCAAAGACCCTCGTAAAGGTCTCCTTCCTGCCCGTGCCGCCACGGTACTCGTCGAAGAACTCGCTAAGTATGTGTATGCTGTCCACCACGGATATGGGCATGAGGAATATGGGTATCATGGAGCTCATGATATGGACCTTGTAACCCGTGCCTATAAGAAGGCCCATGACCCAGATGATGCTCAGCATGGCCACTATCATCGGCGAGATAATAAGAGATACCCTCCTGAAGAAAAAGAGCATGAGCAGGAAGATAATAAGCCCGGCCAGGGGCGCCGAGAGGGCCATCTGCCGGAACATCTCCACGCCGAAGGTGTCTTCCGCCACGGGCAGACCCGTTATGTGGTACTCCTCTGCTCCCTTGTGCCTCTCTATTATCTTCTCTATCTCCCCTGCTATGCGGTAGCTCTCGTGCTTTTGCTTGATGGGCACCATTATGACCAGGGCCTTGCCGTCGCCTGAGACAAGCATGTCTTTAAGTATGGGGTTGGCGAGGGCCGCGTCCCTTATGGCAAGGGCGCTTTTTCTGTCCTTCACGGCCCCTTTCATAAGGGGCTCTATGGTAAGCACACCGCCTCGGCCCTCAATATCATCTGTGGTGGTTGGGCTTATGAGGTCATAGGCGATTACTCCGTCTATCTTCGCTATCTCTTTTGTAATAGCCTTGATGCGGTTAAGGGTATCGGCTCTGAACACGCCGTCAGGGGAGGTATTATCCACAACACCCACGACGATGCTGTCATGAAGGGCAAACTCGTCCTTGAACTCCCGATGCGCCACACGGGCGGGCTCATTATCATAGAGCATGTTCTCAGGATCCGTATCAATGGATATCTTCGGGAACTGAAGAAGGAAGACAACGGTGAGCAGGGCGTAGATAATCACCACGGTCTTTGGGTGATTAAGAGATTTGTTAACTATCTTGTGAAGTATCATTACAGTGCCTCAGGTATGGGACAAAGGCCTCCTTATGGGCAGGAGGCCATCAGGACTAAACTAACATCAAGGACAAAGTTCTTTAGCAGGCTTCGCCCAGCTTGCGTGCGGCGCAGCACCCCTTGCCAAAGATCCATTTCAGAAGAGACTTCATTGGACACCAGTCCGTAAACCCGGACTGCAGGAGGTTCAGCCCCACAAAGGCCGTAAAGAGGAGCCAGTACTCTGAGTGAACCCTGGCAAGGACAAGACTTACAAGTACAAATACTCCTGCAATGAGCCGCAGATATCTTTCTACACGCATAATGCTTACCTCCAAATGTTTAACGAGCAAGAATTAAAAATTTGCAATATAAAAAAATTAACCTGTCTTTATCCCCTTCTTGAACATGTCCACAAGTTTCTGCTTCTCCGAGAGCTGTTCCATGAGGACCTCCCTCATAAGGCCGCAGGCCTTTACAATCTTGGGACTGGCGAGAGAATAAAAGATATTTACCCCTTCCCTTCGAAACCTCACCATATCGGCGTTTTTAAGTACGGCAAGGTGCTGAGAGATGTTGGACTTCGTAAGACCGGTAGCCTCAACCAGCTCCGTCACTGTCCTCTCTCCAGCCTTCAGTGCATAGATTATCTCCATCCTCACCGGGCTTGCCAGTGTCTTGCAGACCTTTGCCTGCATCTTGAAAAGCTCCTTCATTTCATCTCCTCCCCCAATAGTTGTAATAACACCCCTTGCGAGGTTTATTATTTCTTAATTATATAGTTGCACAGTTTCTAAACTATGTCAAGGGTAAATTGCGCGACAGCAAAGGTTGGAAAATAAGTGTATTAATCCGAAAGACCCACTTTCCATCATGCAATAAAACCCAAGGAAAGTATGGTCGTTTCGACTTTACAAGAGTAGCTTAAGGGCAAAAAAAATCTTCATAAAAATTTAAGCCCACAGATACTACTTATTACAAGAAGACGCGCTCTTTCAATCTCTGCGTGCCACAGTGATGACAAACAGTTGCACTTGATTTTGCGGAATTCATATTATAAACTAAAAAAAACCGCAAGATACTACGGATCATAAGGATACCGATCGTATTGAATATCATAAATTGGATTCTCTCTTAACAGGTATCTCCAACACGTAGTTGTGACCATACAGCCCCGTACATAAACTTTTTATAGGTGAAGGCTATGATAGGCAGATCAATATCTCTTTTCGTTTTTCTCGCGATTATCTTTATCACCACCGGCTCCCATGCCACCGAGCCCATTCCATCGGTACCTCCCATACCCGGCAATAATACAATGACACCAACAAAGATAGAGCTTGGGAAGATGCTTTTTTTCGATCCCCGTTTATCTTCAAGCGGTGTAATAAGCTGTGCCACCTGCCATAACCCGTCTTTTGCCTTTACGGACAGGGTATCGCGCGCACTGGGGCATAAACATCAAGTAGGGCCGAGAAATACGCCTACTGTGCTGAACTCGGCCTTTCTCAAAAACCAGTTCTGGGACGGACGCGCCGCCACGCTCGAAGAGCAGGCCCTGGGACCCATACAGGCATCCGTTGAGATGAACGAGAAGCTCGAGAACGTCGTAAACCGCCTGAACTCCATACCGCGCTACAAAGACCTCTTCGAAGAGGTCTTCGGCGAGTCTCCGCCGCCCATCAACCCCAAAAATATCGCCATGGCCATCGCCGCCTTCGAGCGCACCCTCATCACCCTGAACTCTCCCTTTGACCGCTTCCTCGCGGGGGACAAAGGCGCCATATCAGAGCGGGCCAAACGAGGCTGGAATCTATTTCAGAGCAAAGGCTGTATCGCCTGCCACAACGGACCTATCTTTACAAACAGCACTTTTCAGAGGATACAGGTCCCGGGCTCCACGGACCTTGGCAGATACACTGTGACAAAAAAAGAAGAGGACAAGTATAAATTCAGGGTTCAGACCCTTAGAAACGTCGCACTTACATACCCCTACTTCAACAACGGCTCCGTATGGAAGCTACGGGACGCCGTGAAGATAATGAGCAGAAAGATGCTCGGCAGCGAAACAGGCGACAAAGACGCCGACGATATCGTTGAATTTCTAAAGACCCTTACAGGCGAGATGCCAAAATTCACCTATCCGGTCCTCCCATGAAAAACCGGATAGGGATATCTAACAAGGAGTACTCTTATGGAACTTAAGGATAGCAGGACAGGGAAAAACCTTTTGGCGGCCTTCGCCGGTGAGGCGCAGGCGCGAAACCGCTATACCTACTTTGCGTCCAAGGCAAAAAAAGATGGCTTTGTACAGATTTCAGATATCTTCACCGAGACGGCCAATCAGGAGAAGGAACACGCCAAACGCATGTTCAAGTTCATGGATGGCGGGCAGATGGAGATAACGGCCGCTTATCCCTTTGGTCTCATAGGCAAGACAGAAGAAAATCTCAAGGCCGGGGCCGCCGGGGAGAGATATGAATGGACAGAACTTTACCCCTCTTTTGCAAAGACCGCCCGGGAAGAAGGCTTTATTGATATCGCGCTGATGTTCGAGGCCATATGTGTTGCCGAGCGTCAACACGAAAAACGCTACCTTGACCTTGCTAAAAATATAGATGAAGACCGCGTCTTCAAAAAAGACGGAACCGTGGTCTGGCGTTGCCGCAACTGCGGTTTCTTACACGAGGGTCCCGAGGCCCCGGAGACCTGTCCGGCGTGCCTTCACCCACGAGCCCACTTTGAACTCCTTGGCGAAAACTGGTAAACCCGGCGAAAGAGTTAAACATGCCCTTACCTTATTTGACCTCCTTGTGCTATGCTTCTAAATATTAAAAGCATTTTTTAAGTAAAGGTTGTTACGGGGTCATTTTTGAACTCCTTTAAGAGTGGATATGTGGATACTTGGAAATGCGGAGAGAGACCTTTTTCGTAACAAACTTGAATCGACGTACCGCCTCTTCGACGTTACAAAAGACGCGTTGCCGCCAAAGCACTATTTTTTCCCTCCCCTTGAGACCACCTTCATCTACTTCAATAAAAACTCCGTTTCAATAACGCCCCCGGCGCCACGCGCCTTCGCCTTATGGGGCCTAACCCTGCGCGACCTTGAGGCCATAACTCACCTTGACGAGATAATGAGCTCGCCGGAGCCCGATTATTACTACTTCAGGCGCAGGAAAAAGGCCCTCCTTATCTGTGTTACGGAAGAACGCTTTGACCTGCCGCCGGGCGGGGACATTATCATCAGTCCCTTTCGGAACGGGGATTTTCTTATAGAGGCCGTTAACAAAAATGGCGCGAATGCGATAAAAAAACACGCCGGACCCCTGCCTCCTTTCAGGGAAGGCCGTCGAAGGCCCAGAGCCTCCTGTGCTATCTGCGACCCTGCTGCAGAAGAAGGCACAATGCCATTTCTTAGAAAACTCCTCATGGACGCCGAGCGTCTTAAAGACGCTGTAAAGTGGTCCTGGGAGGGATATCCACAGCTCTGGGAGAGGCTTGGAAAAGTCTGTCTCGGATGCGGCATCTGCACATACGTCTGTCCCCACTGCCATTGTTTTTCCATAGAAGACAACGTGGACCTCTCAGGAGACAAGTCGGTGAGGCGCCGCTGCTGGGACGCCTGCACCCTGCCCGGTTTCTCAAAGGTGGCGGGCGGACACAGCTTTCACCGCACGCAGAAGGAACGCTACTACAACTGGTTCTACCACAAGTTCGTAAGGGGCTACCTTGAGTTTGGAAGGTCACAGTGCGTGGCCTGCGGCCAGTGTCAGAAGCAGTGCCCCGCGCGCATAGACATAGAAGAGGTGCTAATGGATATAACCGCAAAATATGAAGAGGCAAAACGTTGATACCCCTAAATAATGGCCGTGATGAGATGATGCCGATGGAAAGAGGATAACCGTGCGAAATATTTACAGGCCCATGGCTATGCGGATAGCAAGGGTAGAGAGGCTCTCGCCGGAGGTGAAACGTTTTCGCCTAAAGAGGGCGGACGGGAGAACTTTTTCTTCCGGTGTTAATGGGCTTGCTTTTATACCGGGCCAGTTCGTACTTGCCGGGGTCTGGGGGTACGGCGAGGCCCCCTTCGGACTCTCCTCAGCCCCCGATAACACCTCTTATATGGAGATTATAGTTCGAGAGGCAGGACAGGTCACAAGGGCCATGCATGCTCTGGGCAAAGGCGATCAGATTACCCTGCGGGGGCCTTACGGCAACGGCTATCCCCTCGGGTTTTTCTCGGGCATGGACGTGCTCCTTGTGACAGGGGGCTACGGCATACCGCCCATAGCCTCGCTTATAAGATATATCATAAAAAACCGCGGGGCCTTCGGACGTGTGCATCTCGTATACGGCGCACGGACCGAGGCAGACCTGCTCATGAAAAAAGAAATTGAAAAATGGTACGAATCCATAGAGGTAACCCTTACGGTGGATAAGCCCGGAGAGCACTGGAAGGGCAGGAAGGGCCTTGTCTCACGATGCCTTTCCTCCATCAGAGTAGATCCCTTTAATACGGTTGTGGCCATGTGCGGCCCGGGCCCCATGGTAGACTCAATCGAGCGTCTCATAAACCCCATGGGCATCTCCGACAGGAGGATTTTCGTGAGCATGGAAAGGAAGATGCAGTGCGGTCTTGGCAGGTGTCAGCACTGCGTAACAGGCGACAAATATGTCTGCACAGACGGCCCTGTATTCAACCTTGACGAGATAGACAGGAACTGGGACTAAGTATGGCAGAGACAAAGAGAGAGAGGATAGCCATATACGACTTTACGGACTGCGAGGGCTGCGAGGTGCGGCTCTGCTCACTTAAAGAACGGCTCCTTGACCTTGAGGCACGCTTTGAGATAGTAAACTGGCGTCTCGGCCAGGATGCCTGCGTGGACGGCCCATATGATATTGTTATCATAGAAGGCGCCCCTGTCACCAGTGACGAGATAGCGCTCCTGAGCGAGCTTCGCGAAAAATCCAAAATACTTGTAACGCTTGGGGCTTGCGCTTCCATTGCCGGAATTCCGGGCATCATGGCAAAGGCCGAGCGTAAAAAGTGGTACAAAAAGATATACGGGCCGGGGTATAAACCCGTGGGCGTTGACGCCCTGCCTGTCTCGGCCTATGTGCGCGTTGACTACCTCATACACGGCTGTCCCGTCGATGAGGATGAGCTAACACGGGTATTTCAAGAACTCGCCTCGCATAAAAAACCCCTTTACCGGGGATATTCAGTGTGTTTTGACTGCAAAAAGGCCGGCAACGACTGCAGGCTCCTGAACAAGAAGATATGTTTTGGCCCCATCACGCAGGGCGGGTGTAAGGCCGTCTGCGTCTCCGGCGGCTCTGCCTGCTACGGCTGTTTCGGGTATCGCGAGGACGGTAATATCGATGGGCTTGTAAGGATACTCCTAGGGTTTACGACGCCATCTGAGATAAGGCGGCACCTCTCCATGTTCTTCAACCAGATACCTGAATATAAAGGGGCCTTTGAAAAGGCCCTCGGTATGAGGGTAAGGAGAAAATAATGAGAGACAAAAAAAATCTTGTCATGGAGCGTGCCCGGTCTTATGTGGCCAAGATAGAGGGCCACGGGAGCCTTGAGGCGGATTTTAAGAGCGGCAGTGTAAGGCTCCACGCCCACGAGGGCGAGCGTCTCTTTGAGGGCATACTCGTCGGCAGAACCCTTGAGGAGATGCAGTGGATTACGCCCCGTATCTGCGGTGTCTGTCCCATAGCCCATAACCTTGCCTCTCTCCGGGCGGCGGAGGACGCCCTCGGCATTGAGGTCTCATCTACTACAAGGTCTCTTCGCCGTCTTATGCAGATTGGACAGAACGTGCAGAGCCATGTGCTTCACGCCGTTTTTCTGGCGCTTCCCGATTACATTGGCATTGACAGGATTACAGAGCTTGCGGCTACGGACCCCGCCACCTTCGGCCTTGCCGTCTCACTGAAGGACACGGGCGACGAGATAGCAAGGGTAATAGCCGGAAGGAGCGTTCACCCCACGAGAAGCACGGTGGGAGGTTTCCACAAAACTCCAACGCCTGAAGAGCTTAAGGCCCTGCGCAAAGTTATTAGAAAAAGCCTGCCGGGAGCCAAAAAACTCGCTCTTTTATTCTCGAAACTTACATATCCCGCCCTCGATCTTGACCTTGAGTATCTCGTGCAAAATGACGGCGACATCGTCTCCAGCAAAGGCGCAAGCTTCAGCCTAAAGGATTACAAAGAGTTCATCACAGAAGAGGTGCGTTCCTACTCCACGGCCAAGTTCGGCACTCTAAAGGGTGGGCCCGTTATGGTGGGCGCGTTGGCGCGGATGTATTTCAGGGCCTCTGAAGAGGTGCCCCCTGACCCGCTTATCAAAAAAATAGACTTCAAGAACCCCTTTCATAATAACCTTGCCCAGGCAGTGGAGGTTTTTTTGGAGCTTAAGGACGGGGAGGTGATTATTGATAAACTCCTCCATGACGGCATTGATGAAACCGTGGCAAAACCATCGGCAAGGCCGCCTCTAAAAGGGATAGGGGCCTTCGAGGCGCCGAGGGAAGGGCTTTATAACGAGGTACATATAAAAAAGAACGGTATTATCAGCTACGCCAATATCGTCACGCCCACGGTGCAGAACCTTACCACCATGGAGTACACCGCAGAGGCCCTTCTTAAGGAGCACAGTAAAAAATCACAAAAAGACCTCTGCCGCCTTCTTGAGATGCTCGTGCGGGCCTTTGACCCCTGCATTACCTGTTCAACTCATTAAAAGAAGAGGTCCCTCATGCCGGCCTCTATCTTCTTCAGCCGTTTTCTTGTCTCCTCTCTCAGCGCCGTGTCCTTAATATCGTCGAGACACCTCTTCAGCACAGGCAGCCCCGCCTTCACAACGTCTTCGGGGGCATAGTCCTCAAGATACTCCTTGAAGGTGAGTATGGCGTTGGGAGCGCAGAGGTTTTTTATCTCTCCGGGCCGGGCAAGCTCCATGAAGGCCCGCCCCGTCCTGCCGCGCCGGTAGCATGCCGTGCAGAAACTTGGCAGGAGTTTTTCCCGAAGCGCGTCTTTCAAAAACCTGTCAACGACGCGCCCGTCACTGAGGCTGAACTGCTCTGCCTGTGGATTTTTTCCTTTATTATAGCCGCCGGGGGTTGCGGCGGAGCCCGAGCTTGCCTGTGTAATACCCGCGCTGAAGGCCGCGGCTCGAAGCTTCGGGGACTCGCGCGTTGAGAGTATCAAACCGGTATAGGGCACGGCGAGGCGCAGAACGGCTATGATTTTCAGAAGCTCGGCCTCTCCCACCGTGTAACCGGTGTTAATATCAACCGTAGGCGCGGGCCGAAGGCGAGGAACCGATATGGTATGGGGGCCGACGCCGAATTTTTTTTCAAGATAACGGGTGTGGCTTAAGAGGGCCAGAACCTCGAAGCGAGAATCAAAGAGCCCGAAGAGAACGCCGAGGCCAACGTCGTCAATACCGGCGGTAAAGGCAAGGTCATGGGCATGGAGCTGTCTTGAAAAGTCGGCCTTTGGCCCGCGATGTACTCTGGCGTAGGTGCGGGCGTCGTAGGTCTCCTGAAATAACTGGTACGTGCCGATACCGGCCTTCTTGAGCCTTCTGAAACCAGGCAAGGAAGGGGGCGCGATGTTTACGTTTACGCGGCGTATCTCGCCCTTGCCGCTCTTTGTCCTGTAGATGGCGGAGATGGCCTCAATTATGTAATCCATGGTATTTTGCGCAGGGTCTTCGCCGCATTCAAGAAGCAGACGCTTGTGCCCCATGTCTATCAGGGTCTTTACCTCGGCGGTTATCTCGCCGCGGGTAAGCCTTTTCCTCGGAACGCTATTTCTGCTGTGAAAGCCGCAGTACTCGCAGTCGTTGATACAGTAGTTTGATATGTACAGGGGCGCGAAGAGGACGAGGCGCTCTCCGTATATCTCTTTTTTTATCTCTCCCGCCGCGGCGAGAATAGAGGCCACGCCTTCCCCGTCCTTGATGGAGAGAAGAAAGGCGGCCTCCGAAAGGGTAAGCCCCTCTTTTTTACGCGCCTTTTCAAGGACAGATTCCAACCCCATACCTTTAGGGACGTGCCTCAGCACGGCCCATATTTCCTCGGCGTTGATTATCTCCCCTGCCCTATCCATCTATTTCTCTCCCACTCCGGAAAATTCTCCAAGCATATTCTCTTCGAGCATCTTAAAACTCCCCTCGTACTTGAAAAGTCCGTACTTTACGAAGAGACTACTATCGTCGTGGTATTTGTCGGGGTAGAGGGCGTAGAGGTCTCTATATTTCCCTGGAGTAAGATTTATCATGAGGGAGTTGGCCCCGCATGAGAGCCCCCTCTTCCGTGCATTTTTGCCCACGAGGGTCTCGTATGCCGTGACAACGGGCAAACGCGCGCTTTTCATCACAAGGCGTTGTATGGCCATGACCTTGAGGTGCAGTTCCGCGTCCCCTGATGGGTAATCGGCGAGCGGTGTAGATGGCGAAGGGACAAAGGGACCCGTGGAGACCATATTCGCCCACTTTTTTGTAATGAGGATATCCTCGGCAATATCATAGAGGGTTTGGCCAGGAAGACCCGTTAATGAACCCGTGGCTATGTAATACCCGAGGTCTTTAAGAAATTCGAGGTGCTCGAAACGGTTTTCAAAATTCTTTCCTTCAGGGTGTAGCCTTCTAAAAAGCTCTTTATTGGAGGTCTCAAAACGGAATAGCGCACCAGAGGCCCCGGCCTCTTTTAAGAGTTTATATGAGTCGTACCCCCGCTCGCCTGCGCTTATGAACAAAAAAACCCTTGAGCGGGCCTTTATCCTTATGATTATATCGGCGAGAACATCGTCCGTGTACCAGCTGTCTTCGCCCGACTGGAGCACAAGGAGCTTGTAGCCCTTCTCCTCAACGGCGGCAACGGTTGTATCGACTATTTCATCGGGGGTCATGCGGTAGCGGACAAGGCCGTGATTTTCCTTCCTCAGTCCGCAGTAAAGGCAGTTCTTGGCACAGTGGCTCGAAAATTCTATTACCCCGTGAATACAGATAAAATCCTTTAAAAAAACCCTTTTTATTGTATCGGCCTCTTTAAAGAGGGCCTCCTTCTCATCGCCTTCAGTCCCCAGGAGATATACGATGTCTTTAGTCTCAAAAACTCCGCGGTGCAGATTTTCCACGGCCTCTCTGAACCGAACGCTGAGGAGGGCAGTATCAACGGCACGCCCACCTTCAAGAAGGTCTATTATCTCAGCCGCGTCTTCTCTGGAAATCTTTCTTATGGCAAGATTGTTTATATGAAGGACCCAGTCGCCGGGCCGCAGTGCGGGCAGAAAGGGCGCCTCTACCTCTTTGCTCCTGCCTTCTCCATCAAGTACGGTTACACTGTGATTTTCTACTGCTATAACGACCGCGGGTATGGTAAGGCACATGGGAAAATCCCTCTACTGAAGGGCGGCTGTCCCGGTGAGTTCGATAATTTTCAAGGCATCCTCTTCAGGAACCTTGTGAATAGCGAGGTCTCCGTGAACAAAGATATAATCTCCTGCCTTAAGCCCCTTGGAGCCGAGGAGCGCGGCATAAACCTTCTTCCTCTGGCCGTGTTCGTCATCCACTTCCACCCAGTCTTTATCGCAATTGAGAACCATTAAGGGCCGTGCAAGACACATTTGTTTCTCCCTTTAACCATCATTTTTTCTTTCCTCTTAAGTATAGACGAAGAACAGGAAAATTACAGGTTTTTTTGCGCCCCAAAAGAGAGTAGAATATCTGCAGTAAGATAATCAAAAAAAGAGGCCAACATTATGACAGAGACACAGGTTGGCGAGTTACTTCTGAACCTCGGTTTACTACTCGGCCTTAGCTACCTTGCGGCCGGTGTTCTCGCCAGGTTTCGCATTCCCGGCATACTTGGCGCCCTTTGTGTGGCCATGGCCGCACACTATACACCTCTGGGAGAGTCTCTTCTCACAGCCCCGTTCCATGCACCCTTCAGCTTCCTCGCCGAGCTCGGCGTGCTTTTTCTCCTCTTTTACATAGGTCTCCAGATAGACCTAAAGGAGATGCGGAAGATGAGCGGGGATATCCTGTGGTGTACGGTCCTGAATACGGCAGTGCCATTTATACTTGGCGCGGCAGTCATGCTCTGGCTCGGTTACGGCTGGTTGCTTGCCCTTGTAATCGGTCTTACCCGTATGCCCACGGCCGAGGCCGTGATAGTTCCCATCCTCGACGAATTTCAGCTTGTACGCACACGTGTTGGGGCCTTTATTATCGGCGCCGGCACCCTTGACGATGTAATCGAGGTCTTTCTCGTTGCACTGGTCTCTGTCTGGATTGGCAACAGGGCCGGCGGCATGGGCAGGTTTGAGAGCCAGGTCATGGGCATAGTCCTTGGCCTGCTAATCTTTATCCTCCTCGCCTGGGTCTGCAGGCAATGGCTCCTTGTGCCTCTTTGCAGATGGCTTCCACGGCGGCCTCGAAACCTTATTTTCCTCTCCATCGTAGTGCTCTTCGCCTTTGGCGGTTTTTCCGAGTACGCCGGTCTCGGCATGGTAGTAGGGGCAATAACCGCCGGTATGCTCATGAGGCCCGTCTTCGACTCCATGGGACATACAGGCGAAGAGACGACGCAGGCAATACAGAGTTTAAGCTATGGTTTTTTCGGCCTTCTTTTCTTCTTCTGGGTTGGTCTTAACGTGGATCTCGGGGGCATGCTCAATGCCCCCATCCTTGCCATACTCCTTTTTCTCGCGGCCTTCCTCGGCAAGATAACAGGGGTTTTTATCATGGTACCCATGGGGAGGATAAACACACACGAGGCATGGACAATAGGCACGGGCATAAACGCAAGGCTTACCACGGAGATAATAGTCGCCCAGATGCTCCTCGGGGCCGGGCTCATAGACGTACACCTCTTTACGGCACTTGTAGCGGCCTCTTCGCTCTCTACCGTGCTTGTGCCGCTGCTCTTTACTTTCATGATACGTACATGGGGTGAGGAGTTGAGGATGCCGCTAAATGGTGTGAAACAAAAGGAGGGTACAGATGTCTCGTAATAAAAGACCGATACTTCTATGCCTCGATCTTGAGGCAGGCTCAGAAAAACTTGCCCGCCGTGGCGCACAGTACGCAAAGCGGCTTGGCGGCCTTCTGCACGTGCTCTACGTCATGCCCGCCTCAAGCAACGAGACTGAGGAGGACGCGATGGAAAGGTTTAAAAAGCTCACCGCAAGTGTCCTTGAGGACACTGAGGCCCGGACCTTAGTCATAAGGCGAGGCCGCCTTGTGGAGGATCATATCGTGGAGTACATCGGTGAAAATTCCATTGAGATAGTGATACTGGGCCACAGGCATAAGGAGAAAAGAGAACGGGTATACGTGGGAAGCACGGTGCATACCGTCATCTCCCTCGCGCCCGGCCCGGTGCTTGTGGTGCCCATAGACAGTGAAGGCTGATTTATTATGAATAAGATCCCTTCAGATAGCCGCATAAAGGACGCAGCCTGGCACGCCCTTGACGTTAAATCCCTTACTGAAAAATTGGCGACAGACCCGCTTAAGGGCCTTGACGAGGAGGAGGCGCGCCGCCGCCTTGGTTCTTACGGCCCAAACGCCCTTCAGGTCTCGGCGAAGACTCCTGCTTACCTGGTCTTCGCCCGCCAATTCGCAAGCGTCCTCATCATCATACTACTTGTGGCGGCGGCCTTCTCACTGGCCGTAGGCGAGGTCGCCGACACCATCACAATCCTCGTAATAGTAGCCCTTAACGGCCTTCTCGGTTTTATTCAGGAATGGAAGGCCGAGCGCGCCATGGAGGCGCTTCAGAAGATGCTTTCACCACGCTGCCGCGTGATAAGGGACGAAAAAGAATGTGAGATAGAGGCCTCTCTGGTCGTGCCAGGTGATGTGACCCTACTTGAGGTAGGCTACCGGGTGCCCGCTGACCTGCGCCTCATAAAATCAGTGAACCTCAAGGTTGACGAGTCCTCTCTTACAGGGGAATCGCAGTCAGCAAGCAAAGATATAGAGCCCGTGGCCTCTAACTCCCCCCTTGCCGAGCGCGCCTCCATGGCATGGATGGGAACAGTGGTCACCAACGGCAGAGGTATGGGCGTTGTTGTGGCAACGGGTATGGCAACGGAGTTCGGACGCATCGCCAACCTCACGGCAAGCGTGGGTGAAGAGAGAACCCCTTTACAGCTCAAACTCGCCGTCCTTGGAACTCAGCTGGGCATATTTTCCATAGCCATATCCGTGCTTGTGGCCATAAGCGGCTTTATCCTCGGCAAACCCCTTGTGGAGATGTTTCTAACTGGCGTCTCTCTGGCAGTGGCCGTTGTCCCCGAAGGCCTTCCAGCCGTGGTCACCATAACGCTGGCCCTCGGGGTTCGCGCAATGGTTCGCCGAAAGGCCCTTCTTCGCCGTCTTCAGGGGGCAGAGACCCTTGGGGCCGCCACGGTCATCTGCTCTGACAAGACAGGCACCCTTACGCAAAACGAGATGACCCTGCAGAGAGTCTGGCTACCTGCCGGGGAGGTGAGGGTCACTGGTCTTGGTTACGACCCTGCAGGCCACTTTGAGGCTAAAGGCGCAAAGATAGACCCCGGTGAAAGAAGCGACCTTATGGCCCTTCTTGAGACGGGACTCATCTGCGCCCATGCCCGGCTTAACAGGGACGATACAGGCTGGCACGCCCTTGGCGAACCCACTGAGACGGCCCTTGTGGTGGGCGCCTACAAGGCATGGCTTAGCCTGGAAAGCTCCGGCCAGAGGGTAAGCGAATTTTCATTTAACTCCAGAAGAAAACGAATGACCGTAATAGAGCGCCGCGGCGAAGCCATGACGGCCTTTGTCAAGGGCGCCCCGGAGGTCATACTTAGCCGCTGCGCAAAAATCCTTGATGGCGCCGAAGAAAGGGAGATGAGCGCCGAAGATAAAAAATCAGCCGCCTCAGCCTATGAAGCCATGGCCGAAGAAGGGCTGAGGACCATAGCCCTTGCGCGGCGCGCCATTGCCGCGAATTTACCTCTTGAGGATAAGGCCGTGGAGAAAGACCTTACCCTCCTTGGCATAGTCGGCATAATGGACCCGCCAAGAAAAGAAGTCCCCGATGCCATAAAGGTAGCGCACGGCGCTGGTATCCGCATTATCATTATAACGGGGGACGCCCCGAAGACGGCCCTTGCCATCGCAAGGCGCATAGGACTAAAGGCAGAGCGCGCCTATACCGGCCCAGAGATAGATTCCATGGACGATGATGCCCTGCGAAGCGCCCTTCGCCAGGAGGCCGTCTACGCGCGCACCACGCCGGAGCACAAGATACGCATTGTCACGACGCTTCAAGGAGAGGGGCATGTTGTGGGTATGACCGGGGACGGCGTCAATGACGCCCCGGCCCTTAAAAAGGCCGATATCGGCATTGCCATGGGCATACGCGGTACTGACGTGGCAAAGGGCGCCTCGGACATGATACTCACTGACGATAACTTCGCCTCAATAATAGGGGCCGTAGAGGAAGGCCGCCGCCAGTACGACAATATACAGAAGTTTGTCCGTTATCTCCTCTCTTCCAATACGGGCGAGGTAATCGCTATCTTTGTAAACATACTGCTTGGCGGGCCGCTCATACTCCTGCCCGTGCAGATTCTATGGATGAACCTCGTCACAGACGGCATGACCGCCGTTGCCCTGGGGCTGGAACCTGTGGAAAAGGGTATTATGAAGCGTCCTCCCCGTGCGGCAAGGGAACCTGTCCTCAATAAAGGGGGTATAATAATGATTCTGCTCCTTGGGGGATATATTGGGGCGGGCTGCCTCTGGCTCTTCCACCACTACCTTGCCATGGGTCAACCCAACACCGTGGGCACGGCCGAGACAATGGCCTTTACGGGCATAATCCTCCTTGAGAAACTGAACGTCTTCAACTTCCGCGCCCTTCGCGCGCCCCTTTCCAGCATTGGTTTTTTCACAAACCCCTGGGTCATCGGGGCCTGGGTCGTGACAGTGGGACTTCAGGTCTGCGCCGTCTACGTCCCCTTCCTGCAAAAGGCCCTTCACACCGTGCCGCTGGGTCCGAAAGACTGGGGACTTATGCTACTTGTGGCCGCGCCCGTCCTTATAATATCGGAGTTTTATAAATGGAGGGTCAGAAGCACAGGACAATAAACTGGCAGAGAGCTACATAAAAAAACATAGACCTTTATTTTTCATCCTTAAGCCGCCGTGTATGCCTCTTATGGAAACCACGAAAACCCATTTCTCAGAGACTGCCTTGAAAAGGAGTTGTTTGTGTCTTATAGTGTCTGGTAATAATGGCGAATATTTAAAAAATCTTTTCAACGGATGATGAATTCACTGAGTTAAACCATTGAAGATACTTATCGTGGAAGACGACATGACAACGGCCTCCTTTATCACAAAGGGGCTGAGGCAGGAAGGCTACTCCGTAGAGCACGCCGTGGACGGTGAGGAGGGTCTTCAGTATGCTCTGGACAACGCTTATGACGCGGCGGTCGTGGATGTAATGCTCCCGAAACTTGACGGCCTCGCGCTAATTAAGGAGATACGTCGGTGTAAAATTATTACTCCCGTCTTGGTCCTCAGCGCGCTTGCCTCTGTGGACAACCGTGTAAAGGGCCTGCAGGCAGGCGGCGACGACTATCTCGTAAAACCCTTTGCCTTTTCCGAGCTCGTGGCGCGGCTACAGGCACTCACCCGGAGGGCCGGGTCCGCTGGCGAGCCAACTGTCTTCAACGTTAGTGATCTTAAGATAGATATTGTAAGTAAAAAAGTTTATCGGGGCGGAAGTGAGATAGAACTTCAGATGAAGGAGTTCGCCCTCCTTGAGTACCTTGTAAGAAACGCCGGCCGCGTGGTCTCAAAGACCATGATAATGGAACACGTCTGGGATTATAACTTCGACCCCCAGAGTAATATCGTTGAGGCGCGTCTCTGCAGGCTACGCGACAAGATAGACAGACCCTTCAAGAAAAAACTCATCCATACCATGCGGGGGCTTGGCTATGTCCTTGAAGAAAGGGAGTAGCCCCTTTGCCACGGTGACATTTCGACTTACCCTTATGTACGCCCTGCTCTTCGGCGCGCTATCACTCGTTGTCTTCGTCATTGTCTATCTCTCCCTTACATCGGGGCTTGGTAAACGCACCGACATCGAGCTTATTGATACCCTTCATGAGTTTAAATCCCTTTACGAGAGTCAGGGCGCGGAGGCCCTTGGTGCCGAGTTCAGGCGCGAGGCCCAGTCCCGTGGCGTGGAAGATGTATTTTTCAGGCTTATCTCAAAGACAGGCAAAGTCAGAGCCTCATCTGATCTAACCGCATGGAAGGGGCTGGAAAGACTCAGTCTTCGGCCAAAGACCTCCCATGCCGGGAAACCGGCTTTTGCTACCCTGAAGATACCCGGCCATGGACACAGGGCGCGCGTTATTAACGGAGCCACGGGAGACGGACATCTTATAGAGCTTGGAACAACCCTTACGGGTAACGAGCTTCTTATGGAGAGATACAGGGAGACCTTTGGCTACGCCGTCCTTGTCATGCTTATCT
>CAZSAY010000011.1:0-43228 GCA_964605225.1 uncultured Thermodesulfobacteriota bacterium
TCGGCACGGCCGCCCTTATAACCATGGGCTGTACGGTCTGCGGAAAGTGCTACACGGGAAACTGCTCCTGGGGTATTACCTCACAGAGGCCCGAGCTTACGGCAAGGCTCGACCCCGAGATATTCGCCGAACGCCTTACAAACCTCCTTCGCTCCTGGGACCATGAGATAAAGGAGATACTCGGCGCCCTTGGCCTGAACGCCATAGAGAGCCTTCGCGGCAACCGTGAACGGCTTCGCGGCGTAGGCCTTGACGATCAGACCCTGGACATCCTCGGCGTAAAACCCGCCGGCCGATAAGGGGCCTCATAATCCCGGTTGTAGGCATAAGCAACGCCGGGGCATAAGAAAGCAGTATTAGAGAGATTGGGCCGGGATTACCTCTAATTCAAGATGGTTGTGGGCGGATTCAAACAAAACCCGGCTACAGGCGTCTTCACAAAACATGACCTCAGTTCATTATCACAGATAAGTTTTGGCCCCTTAAGAAGGCGGCCTTTACTGATAGAGAAACTTTAAAGAGATAAAACCAGTAAGGAGAGAGACTACCGATGCACGTAATCGAGGCAAAAGGCCTGCACTTCAAGGAGCTCAACGAGCAGATAAGGTCAGCGCTAACCGAGGGCCATAAAGAGATAAGGCTTAAAGGCATAAACGGCCAGTATTACATAGGCGACGGGCTCCGCGAGAAGGCCACCATCACCATCGAGGGGGTTCCCGGTAATGACATGGCCGCCTTCATGGATGGGCCCACCCTTGTAATAAAGGGCAACGCACAGGACAACATCGCCAATACGATGAACAGCGGCAAGGTCATCATACACGGCAACGCCGGTGATGTGCTTGGTTACGGGATGAGGGGCGGCAAGCTCCATATCCTCGGCGACGTGGGCTATCGTGTGGGCATACATATGAAGGGGCTGAAAAAACAGGTCCCCTGCATAATAGCCGGCGGCACTGCCGGTGATTTTTTCGGCGAGTACCTTGCCGGAGGCATACTCATACTCCTTGGCCTAAATGCGGCTGATAACACTCCCATCGTGAGAGACTACATCGCCACGGGCATGCACGGCGGCCAGATCTTCATCCGCGGCGAGGTAGAAAAAAAATACTGCGGAAAAGAAGTGGGCATTCTTGATGTTGATGAAGATGACATTAAGACGCTGAAAAAGTATCTATCGGAGTTCTGCGATGATTTTTCTCTGGATATGGACGAGATAATGAAGAAAAAATTCTGTAAACTCCTCCCCGTATCCTCCAGGCCCTATGGCCAGCTTTACGCCTACTGAGCATATCCCCACGCATCACACCATGAAAGCGCATCCCCGTCATTTACAGGGTAAGGTGCGCTCCCATATCCTGTATATTAGCCTTGACTTTTTTAAGGTAAAATCGTAATATTATATTATATATAAAGGGGTTATTATGCTTGAACGGCTTGAAAAGAGCATAAAAGAGCTTGTAAACAGGTATGAAACAGTCGACTCTTTGAACCATGAACTGAGAGAAGGGCTTAAGATGAGAGACCTTGAGATAAAGGGCCTCAAAAAAAAGCTCGAGAAGCTCAACATTGAACGTGATCAGATACGCGAGAGAGTGGACGCTCTCATAAGCCATGTAGAAGGTCTTGTCTCAGGCACATGAGGTAAACATGGGGGATACAACGGAACTCAAGATAAACAACCACAGCCTTGTCGTCAGGAGCGGCGAGGGCATGGACTACATGAAGGCCGTTGAGTCTTATCTCAACAAGCAGATAGCCGAGGTTAAAGCGAGTTCCAGAGCGGTATCAACACTTGACATAGCACTTCTGGCCGCTCTAAACATCACGGGAGAAGTATTAAAAGCAAGAGAAAAACTTGAAAGGGTAGAGAAACACTCCAGGGTACTTTCGGAGTTAATAGAAAAAAGGATTGGTTGTTGAGGGGCCTTTCCCCTGCGGTGTTTGTTATCGGCCTGTATTTTTGAACCAATATACGCAAAGAGGGAGCCATCCCTGACCGGTAGCCGTCATGTCCCTTACGGGAAAGACGAAAACAGTTATCATGGCGCCCACCTGTCGACGACAGGTTCCAATTGCGGCCGAGACGGCACAGGCGGGGGAGAGGATTTTTTTAATACAGGGCTTATATCTTTCACACACAACAAGAAGGTTTAGAGAATATTCAATTTAATTTCAATCAGGAGCCCCTTCTTAGGTTTGGCGTAAGTTATACAGGTTTGCCCTCTTGAGGGATATAAGACCTTGCGCCGGCCCATCTGTGTAGAGGATAACCGCAAACACGCCCGTCGCCCTGAACCCGCCGTCCATCCAATCCTTTCCATTACTAAAACGCTGAATGAGAACTTATGCGGCCAAGGAATCTCTGAGGAAAAAATTCCTTGAAATTCGTCGAGAGATGAACTTCGAGGATGTATGGGCTAAAAGCGCCATCATACAGCAACGCTTCATAGAAAGCCCCTTATTCAAAAAGGCAGACAAGATTGCCCTGTACTCGAGTATCCAGAATGAGGTCCTCACTGAAAAGATATTCGCATCAGCGAGACTCGAAAAAATGGCAATCTACTATCCACGGGTCTTCAGGGGCGCTGTAGAGATGAAATTTCTCCCTGTCCGGGACCTCAATGAGCTCTCACCCGGGGCCTTTGATATAAAAGAGCCCGCTATGGAGGAAGGGACTCTTGAGGCGATAGACCCGGCCAAACTGGACCTCATGGTAATACCGGGCGTAGCCTTTGACCTTAAAGGGGCAAGACTGGGCTTTGGCAAAGGATTCTATGACAGGGTGCAGACGAGCCCAGAGTGCCGCCTTGTAGCCCTGGCCTTTGATTTTCAGCTTCAGACATTCATCCCCACAGAGTCCTTTGATGTGAGGATGGATACCGTTATCACGGAAAAACGTCTCATAAACACATGAAAGCAACAAATGGCGGCAAAAATATCTTAAAATGCGAGACGCTTGACATCGGCGGAGGTTGAGATTGAAAGGGGCCTGGCCCCGGGACCTTAAGGGTCCGCCTCAACCTCTTTAATATATACAGCGACAGGGGGTAAGATGGATACATATTCAGCGATCATACTTGTAATTACGGCGGTGGCGGCCATACTCGTCGGTCTTGGCGTGGGGTTTGCCATTAGAAAAAAGATAGAGGCTACAAACGTCAAGAACGCCGGCTCCAGGGCGGAATCCCTTATAACCGAGGCTGAAAAAGAGTCGAATAACATAACAAAAGAGGCCTCGCTGCAGGCAAAGGACATTATCCTTCAGGGAAAGAGCGAGTGCGACAAAGAGACGAAGGCCCGGCAAAAAGAGCTCCTCTCCCAGGAAAGACGTATTCAATCCAAAGAGATAAATGTTGATAAAAAGTACGACTCTGTTGAGAGACGTGAAAAAGAAATCACACGGCGGGAAAGGTCTATCGGCGGACAGGAAAAACGCCTTCAGGACATGGAGAGCGAGATAGAGTCTCTTATACAACGCGAACGCGATAAGCTCGAGGGGCTTAGCGGCGTGAGCGCCGAAGAGGCAAAAAAGATGCTCCTTCTTGAGATGGAGCAGAAGGCCAGGCTTGAAGCAGGCAAAACCCTCAAAAAAATAGAGGACGAGCTTAACTCCGAGGCAGACAAAAAGGCGAAGAACATCATCGCTCTCGCCATACAGAAGTACGCAGGCGACTATGTCACCGAAAAAACCGTCTCCGTGGTGAACCTGCCCAACGATGAGATGAAGGGCAGGATTATCGGCAGAGAAGGCCGAAACATCCGCGCCATAGAGGCGGCAACTGGCATAGACGTCATCATAGATGACACGCCTGAGGCCGTAATACTCTCGGGGCATAACCCCGTAAGGCGCGAGATCGCCCGCCAGGCCCTGACACGCCTCATAGCCGATGGTAGAATTCACCCCTCGCGCGTAGAGGAAATAGTGGCCAAGGTTGAAAAAGAGGTGGAACAATCCATAAACGAGGCCGGGGAGAGCGCGGTCTTCGACACAGGCGTTCATGGCATACACAAGGAGATACAAAAGCTGATCGGAAGGCTGAAATACAGGACAAGCTATACGCAGAACGTATTCGCACATTCCATGGAGGTGGCCTTCATCTGCGGCGTCATGGCCTCCGAGCTCGGGCTCTCCGTTAAGATGGCAAAACGGGCCGGACTTCTCCATGACATCGGAAAGGCCGTTGACCACGAGGTAGAGGGCCCGCATGCCGCCATAGGCGCGGAGCTCGCCAAAAAATACGGCGAGTCACCAAAGATTATTTCCGCCATAGCCTCCCACCACAACGACACTCAGCCCACTGTTCTCGGAGTCCTCGTTCAGGCCGCCGACACCCTCTCCGCGGCACGCCCGGGGGCAAGAAGAGAGAGGCTTGAAAATTACGTCAAGAGGATAGATGAGCTCGAAGGCATAGCAAAGGACTTTCCCGGCGTTGACAAGTGCTACGCCATTCAGGCGGGCCGCGAGATACGCGTAATGGTAGGAAACAAGACCGTTAGCGATGATGACGCCGTGGTGCTCTCAAAAGACATAGCCCATAAGATAGAAAAGGAACTCAGCTATCCGGGCCAAATTAAGATAACTGTCATCAGGGAATCAAGGGCAGTGGAGTACGCGAGGTAGTTCACGCCCCTATGACCAGCGCCGAAGCAGTAAAGATAATCTTCATAAGCGATATCATAGGAAAACCCGGCAGGCTGGCCTTACGAGGACTCCTGCCGGACCTAGTCTATGAGTACGGCCCCGACCTTATCGTGGCCAACGCAGAGAACGCCGCCGGGGGTTTTGGCATAACGGCCGAGATATACGATGAGCTCAAAGACCTTGATATAGACATCATCACATCAGGCAACCATATCTGGGACAGAAAAGACCTTGTACCCTGCCTTGAAGAACGCTTTGACATACTCCGCCCCGGGAACTACCCGCAGGGCGTAGCCGGCAGGGGGACCGCACTCATAACATCTCCGTCGGGAGTGAAAATAGGCATAGTAAACCTTGCGGGCAGGGTCTTTATGAACAACACCATTGACTGCCCATTCAGGGTTGGAAGAGAGCTTGTCGAGGAGCTCCGCAAAGATACAAGGGTCATCTTCATGGACATGCACGCCGAGACTACGAGCGAAAAAGCCGCCATGGGCTGGCACTTCGATGGTCTTGTAAGCGCCGTCATCGGCACGCACACCCATGTGCAGACCAGTGATGAGCGCATACTGCCAAAAGGCACGGCCTTTCTAACAGACGCGGGCATGACCGGCCCCATGGACTCCATTATCGGCATGCGTAAGGAAAAGGTCATGGAGAGGTTTCTCACCTCCATGCCCGTAAGGCTCGAGGTGGCAAAAGGCGATGTTGAGCTCCAGGGAGTGTACCTCGCCATAGACACCGAAGACGGCCACGCCCTTGAGATTAAACGCATTAAAAGAAGCCTTAAAAAAAAATAGCCCCCGGCCAGCTATAAGAGACGGGGCCGTCTACAAAAAAACAAGGCCTCCGTAGAGGACAAGGCCCCCTATAAGGACAGAGAATCAATATGGATGCCAGAGCACAGCTTGATATTATAACCCGTGGCGCCGATGGAATCATCACTGCCCCTGAATTTACGAAAAAACTCCAGGACTCCATAAAGAACAAAAAACCCCTCAAGGTCAAGGCAGGCTTCGACCCCACGGCCCCGGACCTCCACCTCGGGCACACCGTGCTTATCCACAAGCTAAAAGACTTTCAGGACCTCGGACATAAGGTCATCCTCCTCATCGGCGACTTTACGGCCATGATAGGCGACCCCACGGGCAGGAACGAAACAAGGCCCGCCCTTGGCGAAGACGACGTAGCCGCCAACGCAAAGACCTACACGGATCAGGTCTTCAAGATACTCGATAAAAATAAAACAGAGGTAGTCTATAACAGCGAATGGATGGGGCGCCTGAACGCCACGGACCTCATAGGCCTCATGTCAAAATACACCGTGGCGAGGATGCTCGAGAGAGAAGATTTTCAGACACGGTACCGGGGAGGGCTCCCCATCGCCATACACGAGTTCCTCTACCCCCTCATACAGGGTTATGACTCCGTTGTCCTCAACGCCGATGTCGAGCTTGGCGGCACGGACCAGCTCTTTAACCTCCTTGTGGGCCGGGAGCTACAGCGCGGCATGGGGCAGGCCCCGCAGTGCGTCCTTACCATGCCTCTCCTTGAAGGCACAGACGGCGTTAAAAAAATGAGTAAGACCTACGGCAACTACATCGGCATCACAGAGCCGGCCTCTGAGATTTACGGTAAGATCATGTCCATATCCGATGAGCTAATGATTAAATACTACACCCTCCTTACCAACGCGCCGCAGGAAAAAATAAACTCAATCGCAAAAGGCGACCTTCACCCCAAAGAGGCCAAAGAGGCCCTTGCCATGGAGATAACAGCTCGTTTTCACAGCCCCGAAGAGGCCCGTGCCGCCGGGGAGGCCTTCCGCTCCCTCTTTAAGGATAAAAAAACGCCCGACGAGATTGAAGAGATTACGATCACCACCGATGAGGCCGAGCTGTGGCTACCGCGCCTCCTCGTTGATATGAAACTCGCAAGCGGCACCTCTGCCGCCATAAGGCTCATGGCTCAGGGAGGCGTAAGGCTTGACGGGGAACAGATTAGGGAAAAAGACACCAGAATCTCAACAGATAAGGGCTTTCTCATTCAGGTGGGCAAGAGGAACTTTAAAAAAGTATCCTTCAAAAAGGAAGATTAAAAGACTCTCCCCCAAAATACACTCTTCAATCTTACAATACACCCTTCAGAAGGTATCCTTCAGAGGTTAAAAATATTGACTTACAGGCCCTTCCATGATAAAAAAACCCATATCACCTTTATTTTCCTATATAAGGAATAATCAGGTGAGAGTGGAAGGGACCGGCCCAAATAGGAACGAAAAAAAGGGGAAAAAGAAAAAGGCCCCAGGCGCCATCTTTCAGCTCGTTTCCATAGGCACACAGCTTGTGGCGTCTACATTCGGCGGCCTTGCCGTGGGATATTACCTTGACAGATACCTCGGGACAAGCCCATGGTTCACCATCTCGCTACTCCTTCTGGGAATAGCGGCTGGTTTTATTAACATCTACACCACGGCGAAAAAATATGGCGGTTCAAGCTAAAGGTCTAAGCCTTGCGAGTCCCCTGCCGGGAATTTACAAGGCGGCCCTCATTAATCTCGGCCTTGGACTCGCAATCGCCCTTATTACCGCCGTAACGCTCAAAGGATTCAGCCGCGGCTTTCTCGCAGGGTATATGCTTGGCTTTCTAAACCTGCTCTGGCTCTTCCGCATAGTAAGACAGGGCCTCTCCAGGCCGCCCGAAAAGGCCATGGGTTTTGTAGCAAGAAGATATTACGCCCGATTCGCCATTACGGCGGCTGTAATCTATTTACTAATATCAAGGGGACTGCTCAGCGCTCCATGGCCCCCTCTCATTGGTATCATTACATCACTATTGGCCTCCATAGGGTCACTCGTTTTTATCGCAAAAGAGGAGTTCAAATAAGATGCACGAAGCCATACTGCTCCCAACATTCGGTCTGCCCAATCATACGGCGATCATGATGTACATCATAGCCGTTCTATTCATATTCTCTCTTCTGGTCTCAAGGAAACTGACCCTTGTGCCGGGAAAGCTCCAGAGTATGCTGGAACTATTCGTTGGCTTCTTCTCAGACATCGTCGATGAGAGCATGGGACCAAAGGGCAAGAACTTCAGGTCCTTTGTCTTTACCTTGGCGCTCTATATCTTCATCTCAAACGTCCTGGGGCTTATCCCCGGACTCGTTCCACCCACGGCCAACCTCAACACCACAGTGGGGCTCGCCCTCATCGTCTTTGTGGTGACGCATATCATCGGAATCAAGACACACGGCATCAAATACTTCAAACACTTTGTAGGCCCTGTCTGGGCGCTGGCCATACTCATGGTCCCGATTGAGATAGTGGGACACGTTGCAAGGCCGCTTTCTCTATCTCTCAGGCTTTTTGGCAACATGATGGGACACGAACAGATAGTCGGCGTACTCCTCAGGATAATGCCCTACGCATTTCCGCTACTCCTTGTGACCACGCTCCTCGGAATAGTGGTAATTTTCATACAGGCATTCATCTTCACCCTCCTCTCCGTAATGTACTTCGGGGGCGCCATAGAAGAGGCCCATTAAAATAAGACTATAATAAAGGCCCTTTTTAAGGGCCTTTTACTCTCCACCTGCATAGTTTTTCCATCCAAATCTCATCTCTACCTGGACCCTCCGTCGAGCATCCGAGATATAACCATAGTAAGCTCAGATAGCATTACACCTTGACAAAAACAAGATTTTTCCCTATAATATTAGCACTCGGATTGATAGAGTGCTAAACCATGATGTAAGAGGAACTTAAGATGAACCTTCCCGCAGTCGCCGATTCCATAGATATATATCTTGCCGAGATTAGCAGGTATCCCCTTCTTAGCCCCGCCGAGGAGAAGTCTCTTGCCCTCCGGTATTACGAGAAAGGGGCCCTCGACGACGCCCACAAGCTCGTGACATCGAATCTCAGATATGTAGTCAAGGTTGCCCGCGATTACCTGAAATACGGGTGCAGGCTCGCCGACCTTATTCAGGAAGGTAATATCGGCCTAATGGCGGCACTTAAAAAATTCAATCCCCACAAGGGGTTCCGCTTTATCACCTACGCCACATGGTGGATACGCTCCTATATTCAGGACTACATCATAAAAACGGTAGGGCTCGTAAAGCGCGGCACAAGGGCGGTTAAAAAAGCGCTTTTTTATAAAAACCCCGCTCTTACGGCTTCCGAAACCAACGCCCTTACAGGAGGGCTCGGAAAAGACCTCTCTCTTAACGTGGCCGTAGGCGAAGATACGACGACTCATCAGGATCTCCTTAGCGGATATGGACCAGGTCAGGAAGATATCGTCGCGGAGGCGGAGACGCAGACGCTGGCTAAAAAAGAAATAAGCACTGCCCTTAAGACCCTTAACGAAAAAGAACGCCTTGTCATAAAAGACAGGGTCATGTCAGACGAGCCGGCAAGCCTTAAAGACCTTGGCCTGAGGCTCGGGCTTAGTAGAGAGCGCGTTCGCCAGATAGAGGGCGAGGCACTTAAAAAACTCGGCAAAAAACTCTCCGCAAAGGCAGAGCTCCTCGCCGACTTCAACTAACCCCGGCCCCCGGGCAGATGTCTAACTACTGATTCCCGGGGCAATTAGATATCTCTTCAGAGTTAACTCCAGCCACTCCGGCATAATATCTCGACACCGATTCCAGCGGCAATTAGATATCTCATAACAGTTCACTCCGGCCAGATGTCTCACTACTGATTCCAGCAGCAATTAGATGTCCCACCTCATTTTTTTCCGGCCCCTCCGGTATAATATCTCGGCATTGATTTCCGCGGCCATAAGATCTCTTACTGCTGTTCTCTTTGCCCACGGGGCATGTCTTGACTCACCTCCATCGCCATAAGGCGTAACGCCACGCCCCAATACCTCACATCCATAAACCCCTTTACATCTTCATCTCTCGGACCTCAACCCAATCCACTTACCCCACCTCTCACTACCGTGCGGAGGCTCTATTAAAAGAAGATTTTTTACCCCATTATATGTATAATATGTCTCACAGAACTCATCTCCGTATATGCCTACGGATTCCGGAGATAATTCCATAAGGGGAGGCATCTTATCTCACTGTCCACGCGACCAACGCGAGCCATTATTCACAGGGACGCCATCGCCCATAATTACCGCGAACTCAGCTCCGCAGTATCGGCAAAAACGGGTATTATGGCAGTAGTAAAGGCCGATGCCTACGGCCATGGCGCTATTCCCATGGCCGCTGAACTTGCCGCCCTTGGTTGCCCCTCTTTCGCCGTTGCGCTTGCCTCAGAGGGAGCGGTCCTCAGGGAATCTGGCATCACCGCTCCCATCTTCGTCCTTGGCGGTATCTTTAGCAGTGATTGCGAGCTTATTTTCAGCCATGAGCTAACACCAATAATTCACAACATCTCTTCGGCCATTTTAATCAACAATAAGGCCCGGACCGAAGGCCTCGTAAAGGCCGTTCATCTCAAGATAGACACAGGCATGAGCAGAATAGGCATCAGGCCCACTGAAGCACGGGACTTTCTTGAGGACCTAAAGGGTCTTTCCAACCTCCGCCTTGAGGGCCTGCTCTCTCACTTCGTGGAGGCCGATGTGGCAAAAAGCCCCTTTTCCGCTTCACAGCTAAAATCATTCACCGCGACCGCGGAGCTTGCGAAAGGCCTTGGTTTTAATGTAAAATATCTGCACATGGCCAATAGCGCCGCTACCTTGCGCATGAAAGAAGCGCACTTCGACCTTGTAAGGCCGGGCATCATGCTCTATGGCTCATACCCTGCCCCTGACCTTACGAAAAGCATAAGACTACAGCCGGTAATGGAACTTAAAACAGAGGTCCTTCAATTAAAACGCCTCCCTGCGGGAAGCCCCGTTAGCTACGGAAGAACCTTTATAACAAAACGCGATTCCCTTGTAGCCGCCCTGCCAGTTGGATACGGCGACGGACTCCCCAGAAGCCTCTCCGGAAAAGGGGATGTGCTTTTAAAGGGCGCGAGGGCCCCCATAATAGGGCTTATCTGCATGGACCTTACCATCTGCGATGTAACGGATATAAAGGGCGTTCAGATAGGCGACGAGGTGAGTATCATCGGTAGAGACGGGACCGAGGAGATAACCGCGGTGGAACTCGCCGAAAAGACGGGGACAATAAGCTACGAGATTTTCTGTAATATCTCAAAACGTGTGCCGAGGGTCTACCTGTGAAGTATTATCTTGAAAGAATAGGCCTCGCGGCCGATCGCTTCATCAAGGCCGCCGGCGCCATGACCATAATGCTCGCCCTGGCCTTAAGGTTTGCCTTTACCCCTCCATTCAAGATAAAAAACATCTTTAAACAGATGGAGTTCGTAGGAGTGCAGAGCCTCTTTGTCGTTGTCCTTACAGGCTCTTTCACGGGCATGGTCCTCGCCCTCCAGGGGTATAACGCACTTAAGAGGTTCGGAGCCGAGAGCCTGGTGGGACCAACAGTAGCGCTCAGCATGGCGCGCGAGCTCGGCCCCGTGCTTACGGGGCTCATGGTTACAGGCCGCGCGGGAAGCGCCATGGCAACGGAGCTCGGGACCATGCGCGTCACGGAGCAGATAGACGCCATAGAGACCATGGCCATAAATCCCGTAAAATATCTCGTAGTTCCGAGGATACTCTCAGGCATCCTCATGTTCCCTGTCCTTACCGTAGTAACGTCTTTTGTAGGGGTAGTGGGAGGTTATATCATAGGGGTAAAGATGCTGGGAATAAACCCCGGGGTCTATATAGGCAGGACCATCGACTTTGTAAACATCGAGGATCTCTTCAGCGGGCTGGCCAAATCCGTTGTCTTCGGGCTCATCACCACCCTTGTGGCCTGCTACCACGGCTTTTACGCAAAGGGCGGAGCCGAGGGCGTGGGAAAGGCCGCGACGAGCTCCGTGGTCACGGGTTCAGTAATGATACTTATATCCGATTATATCATCTCGTCACTTATGGCCTGATTTGAAAATAGCTTATATTCATGATACAAATCAAAGGATTAACAAAAGCATTCGGCACAAAGACAGTCCTTAACGGTGTGGACCTTGAGATAGAGGACGGTAAGATTACCGTTATCATAGGGCGAAGCGGCGGAGGAAAAAGCGTACTCCTTAAACATATCATAGGGCTCTTAAAGCCTGATAAGGGACATATCTACCTTGACGGAACGGATATAACGGAGCTAAGGGAAAGGGAGCTCAATGAGATACGAAAACGCTTTGGCATGCTCTTTCAGGGAGCCGCGCTCTTTGACTCCATGACCGTAGGTGAGAACGTGGGCTTTGCCCTCAGGGAACACACCGATGCCTCTGATGAGGTTATTGAACAATCCGTCAGGGATAAACTCGAACGCGTGGGGCTAAAAGACGTAGAGCAGATGATGCCGGCAGACCTCAGCGGGGGCATGATGAAGAGGGTAGGCCTTGCCCGGGCCATAATAATGGACCCTGAGATTGTGCTCTTTGATGAGCCCACCACGGGCCTCGATCCCATAATGTCCGCCTCCATAGCCGACCTTGTCCTCGAGACGCAACGCTCCCTTAAGACCACATACGTGCTCATTACACACGATATGCCATTTACATACAGGATAGCCGACAAAATTGCCATGCTACACGAGGGCCAAATTATAGCAACAGGCACCGTCCAGGAGATGAAGAATAACCCGGACCCCGTACTGCGTCAATTTCTCGAGGGCCGTTCCGAGGGCCCGGTAAAGGTCTACTGATTCAAGGCCATTAACCTTTTACCCTGATGGGATACAAGTTTTGGCGGCAAAACGCTCAAACATATTTTTCTTAAGCCCCGAGGCCAAGGTGGGCGTCTTTGTCATCGTGGGCATAGCCCTCCTTGTCTTCATGTCCCTGAAGGTCGGCGGGCTTAGAATAGGTAAATCAGAGGGTTATACCCTTTACGCCACCTTTGATTCCGCCGCCGGCATAGACCCCAGCGCCTCGGTGAAGATAGCCGGCGTCGAGGTCGGGCGCGTCGAGAAGATTACACTTACGGGAAACAAGGCGCGCATAGTCCTGCGGATGCGCCCAGAGGTGAAGGTAGGAAAGGGGTTTAGAGCCACACTGAAATCAACGGGCCTTCTTGGAGAAAAATACATTGAGCTTATCCCCGGTAAAGGAGATGGCGGGACACTGAGAGATGGTGACTATATCAGGATAACGGCCAAGCCTATGGACATAGAAAACTTCATGTCATCGCTTGCCGACCTCTCCGTAGACCTTAAAAAAATATCGGCATCCATAGGCAACGCCCTCGGAGGACCGGAGGGCGAGAGGTCCCTTAAAAACATCGTAGGCAACATGGAAGAGATTACGACAAACGTCAATACCATCATAACCAGAAATGACAGCAGACTTGAGAACATCCTCTCTAACCTCGACCGCCTTACAACGACACTGAACAAAAGCGCTCCCAATATAACAGAGGGCCTTCAGGAGAGCATAAAAAACCTTAACACCGTCCTTACGGAGACGGGCAGTAACCTTAACGCCCTACTCGGCGAGAACAGAGAAAACGTAAAGGCGAGCCTTGATAACCTGCGCGCCGCCTCGGAAAAACTCAACGAGGCCATGAGCCGCATAGACAGCGCCATCAAAGTGGCCGGGCCGGGGATGAAGTCAATGGGAAGCATCGCCAAAAAAATAGACCGTGGCGAGGGCCCCCTCGGCAAACTCGTAAATGACAAGAAGATGGGAAAAGACCTCGAAAAAACCATCTCCGGCATAAGCGATTTTCTGCAAAAGGCCGAGGATACCCATCTCTTTCTCAGTTACAGGGGCGAATACCTTATTGATGAGTCCGACGTAAAGAGCTTCTTCTCCGTCAAGATTCAACCCCGGGCCAACCACTACTACCTCTTTGAGGTAGTGGACGACCCGCGCGGCAGGATATCGGAAAGAAGGAACACTACCATCTCGGGCACGCAAAAAGTCACACAGATAGAGACGGTCTTCGAAGATAAACTCACCTTCAGCGCGGAGCTGGCAAGGAGTTTTGGACGCCTTACCCTGCGAGGCGGGCTAATCGAGTCAGAGGCGGGCGTGGGCGTAGACCTGAACCTCTTGAGGGCTAAGCTGAAGCTCAGCTTCGAGGCATTTAACTTTAACCAGACCGGTAATCCGCACCTCAAGGTAGGCGCAACCTTCTTCCTGAATAAATATTTTTATGTAACAGCCGGGGCGGATGACTTCATCAGCAAAATCGGGCTTGGTTCCTCTTTTGCCGGCGCGGGCCTTCAGTTTAGAGATGATGACCTGAAACTGCTCTTGTCAAGTGTGCCGAAGTTATCCTTCAATTAACTTTCAGCCCCAATTTATTGAAGTAAAGGCATCTGAGACGCCTCCTTTACTGCCCTGTACGGGGGCCCGGGGCCATAAAGGCGCGGCCCTTACATGCAGGTAGGCTAAAGGATATTTTATGCACATATCCAACTCTAAAAAAAACACGGGTATAGCCCTTGATATAGGCACCACCACCCTTGCCGCCTCTGTAGCCGACCTACGGACCGGCGAAATGCAAAGAAGTATCTCCATGCCCAACCCGCAGATTCGCTGGGGAGCCGATGTCCTTGAACGGGTTAACGCCATGGACTCAGACCCTTCGCTCCTCCAGGAACTCTCCCGCAGCCTTCTTGGCGCCTGCAACTCCCTTATAAAAGAACTCACCCCAAAGGACCCCGCAGGGGCCGTTACCGTGGCGGGGAACAGCATCATGGAGCATTTTTTCCTCGGCCTCTCTCCGGCCACCATCGCAAGGGTCCCATATAAACCCCTCTTTAAAGAGGCACGCACCCTGCCTGCCGGCACAATAGGCCTTGAGTGGACGCGCGATGACGCTTATGTATATATCTTTCCCATGGTAGGAGGTTTTGTGGGAGGCGACACCGTATCCGCGGCCCTCTCCCTCGGCCTCACCACTGAGACGGAAAATACCCTCCTTGTAGATATCGGCACCAATAGCGAGATAATACTGAAGGCCGATAACAGGCTCTACTCCACATCCGCCGCCGCCGGACCCGCCTTTGAGGCCGCTGGTATCAGAGACGGCATGACGGCCTCTGACGGCGCCATAACGGGCGTGGCCATTGAGGGCGATTCTGTACGCCTTCATGTCATGGGGGGCGTAATGGCGCGGGGCATCTGCGGCTCCGGCCTCCTTGACGCCGTCTCGGCCCTCCTATCAGCAGGGATCATCGAGGCTACGGGCAGGATAAAAGACCACGAAGAGATCGACTCAAACCTTGCAGGCAGGATAAAACACAATGACAAGGGCAACTACTTTATCCTTTTTAGGAGCGCGAACAAGACGATATCCATTACTCAGGAAGATATAAGGTCCCTTCAGGTAGCCAAATCAGCCATCAGGGCCGGTATTACAACACTGCTCAAAAAGGCCCATATCAACGCGGAAAATATCAAGAAAATCCATATAGCCGGGGCCTTTGGCAGTAACCTCACCATGAGAGGCCTTGTTGATGTGGGGCTCATAGACGCCCTCTGGGCGGATGACGTGAATTTTGCCGGAGACGCCGCCCTGCAAGGGGCGGCCCTGGCCCTAAATGATGAAAAGAAGATAGAGGCCCAGTGGCTGGCCTCTAATATCACCTACCAGCCCCTCTCGGGAAGTAAAGTCTTTGAGAGAGAATTTATGAAACATATGAACTTCCCTTCCGCTTTCTTTTAGAAAAAAGAAAGCTTGGCAAAGAAAACCAATGGGGGGTCGATAAGGCAACTAACGTCAACTGTGGCCACCCTTGGAGACAACCTTGCCCTGGCAAAAAGACGGATAAAAAAATTTTCCACTTTCTTTTTAAAAAAACCGGGGCAAAGAAAACCAACAGGGTGTGGGCTATTCCCATTAAACGAAAGCTCCGCGGCCCTACGTAACCTCTTAAAATATGAGGCCTTTCTCGCCTTTGTATTATAATCTCAAAAAATAAAAATCTTTGTTCTATTTCAGATAAAATCTATGTTAAGATATGTGCTCTCAAATTTACATAAAGGGGCTTTTGCCGGGGGACCTATGATTTGTTTCGGCTCTTCAGCCTCCATAACAATGGAGGCTTTTACCATACACAAGCTCAAGATAGCCCGCCTAACCGCGGCTAAAAAATAAGAGGGAGCAGGTAATGAAAAAAGTAGGCAGGGCAATAATAAGCGTAACGGATAAAACAGGTGTTGTGGAGTTCGCCAGAGGGCTCGCCAAGCTCGGAGTGGAGATAATATCCACGGGCGGCACAGGTAAAACTCTGCAGGAAGCGGGGCTGAAGGTTATCCCCATAAGCGCCTATACCAACTCCCCGGAGATGCTCGATGGAAGGCTCAAGACCCTCCATCCCAAGATTCACGGCGGCATATTATCAATACGGGATAACCCCGTGCACGCGAAAGAGACAAAAGAATTCGGGATTTTGCCCATAGACATGGTGGTAGTAAACCTCTATGCCTTTGAAAAGACCGTGGCAGGCGGAGCTTCCCTTGCCGAGGCCATTGAGAACATCGACATCGGCGGCCCCACAATGATACGCTCTGCCGCAAAAAACCACAATGACGTGGCCGTAGTCGTGGACCCGACTGACTACGATAGTATACTCGAAGAGATGAAAACAAACGACGGCGCCACCTGCGGCGCCACGCGTTTTACCCTCGCGAAAAAGGTCTTTCAGCTTACGGCCCGCTACGACGCGGCCATATCAAATTACCTTGGCTCCATAGAAGAAAACGAGGCAAAGGGCGAGGACTTTCCCGAGACCTTTACCGTGCAGTACGAGCGTATCTCAGGGCTACGGTACGGCGAGAACCCCCATCAGAAGGCCGCCTTTTACAGAAACCCCGGCGGCGGTCCCCTTGCAGACGCGCGCCAGCTTCACGGCAAGGCCCTCTCATATAATAATATCGCCGACCTTGACGCCGCTGTCTCAATCGCCGCGGAGTTTGACGACCCTGCCGCCATAATAATAAAACACGGCAACCCATGCGGCGCGGCTGTCTCTGAAAAGGGCATTCTCCGCGCCTATGAAAAGGCCTACTCAACGGACAGTAAATCGGCCTTTGGCGGCATAATATGCCTCAATAGAGCGGTAACCGTTGAGATTGCCAAGAAAATATCGGAAATATTCGTAGAGGCCGTCATCGCGCCGGGATTTGCGGCAGGTAGCTTCGATATTCTCTCAAAGAAAAAAAATATACGCCTCCTTGAGTTGGGAGATGCCCACGCAGGCAACTGTTCTCAGGATTTAGAGATAAAACTCGTCTCCGGAGGGGTGCTCATTCAGACTCCCGATAGGGGAGAGGCATCGGGCATAAAGGCCGTATCAGAACGCGAACCCTCGGAGAAGGAACTTGCCGATCTGCTCTTTGCCTGGAAGATATGCCGCCATGTAAAGAGTAACGCCATCGTACTTACGGCAAACGCAATGACCGTGGGCGTAGGCGCGGGGCAGATGTCCCGCATCGATTCCACGCGCATCGCCCTCATGAAGGCCGCTGACGCAGGGCTTGAGGTAAAGGGCTCTGTCCTGGCCTCAGACGCCTTCTTTCCATTTAGAGACAACGTAGACATGGCCGCCGAGAACGGCATTACCGCCATCATACAGCCCGGGGGCTCCATCAGGGATAATGAGGTATTGGAGGCCGCCAACGAGCATAATATCGCCATGGTCTTTACGGGCATGAGACACTTTAGACACTAAAAAAGAGAGGCCTCATTGAAGACGCTTATCATCGGAGGCGGCGGCAGGGAAGACGCCCTGACCTGGAAAATTTCCAGAAGCCCCCGTGTATCCAAAATCTACATCGCCCCGGGCAACGCAGGGACCGCTCGTTTCGGAGAGAACGTTAATATCTCCCCTGATGATATAGAGGGGCTAATGGCCTTTGCCGTGGGAAAGGCCATTGACCTTACAGTAGTGGGCCCCGAACTCCCACTTACCCTTGGCATAGTGGACGCCTTTCGCGAAAAGGGGCTTCTCATCTTCGGCCCTACAAAAGAAGCCGCCGCCATAGAGGGAAGCAAGGCCTTCTGCAAGAAAATGTTAAAGGCCGCTCGCATCCCCACGGCGGATTACGAAGTTTTTTGTGAGGCTACGAAGGCCCATGAGTACCTTAAGACCGCCGCACTGCCACTTGTGGTAAAGGCCGATGGACTTGCCGCCGGAAAGGGTGTAATCATCTGCCGTACCCGCGCCGAGGCCGACGAGGCCGTCACACTTATCATGGGAGAAAAAACCTTTGGCGAGGCAGGTAAAAATATCATCATCGAAGAATTCCTCGAAGGTGAAGAGGCCTCCTTTCTTGCCATAACAGACGGCGAGAGGGTCGTACCACTTGCGCCGGCGCAGGACCACAAGGCCATTTTCGACGGAGACAAAGGCCCCAACACAGGCGGAATGGGCGCATATAGCCCGGCCCCCATTATCACCCCTGCCCTTGAAATAAAAATCCTTGATTCCATTATAAAACCCCTCATAAAGGCCATGGATAACGCCGGGAAAAGATACACAGGAGTGCTTTACGCAGGGCTCATGGTATCAAAAACAGGGGGGCTGAAAGTGCTTGAGTTCAACTGCAGATTCGGAGACCCCGAGACCCAGCCCATACTCATGCGCCTTGAAGACGACCTCTTTGATATACTCTTCGAATCTGCCACGGGTGAGCTAAAAAAAACAAAACTCCGATGGTCGACCAAACACTCGCTCTGTGTCGTCATGGCCTCCGGTGGCTACCCCGGAAACTACAAAAAAGGGCTGACCATAAAGGGGCTGAAAGAGGCCGATAAGATAAATGACCTTATCGTCTTTCACGCCGGAACAAGAGTAGAGGGCGGCGAGGTAGTCTCATCAGGTGGGCGAGTACTTGGCGTCACCGGGCTTGGCAAAGACATTGCCGAGGCCCGAAGAATTACCTACGATGCCGTTAAGCTCATCGACTTCGAGGGCGCATATTACAGAAGTGATATCGCCATGAAGGCCCTGAGAAATTAGGCCGGGGAGTAAGCCAAGGCAGAGGTTAGCTCATATACAGGCCTCTAACTATTCACACCCCCACCCTATATTTACGGGACCGGCTTATATATAATAATAAAATTTATCGAGACCTCAAAAGGAGGCCCCATGGCAGTAAAGAGAGCCCGGCAAAAACCCCTTGTTGGCATAATAATGGGAAGTAGATCAGACCTTGAGATAATGAGAGAGGCAGACCTTGTGCTTGATGCCCTGAAAATCCCCTTTGAAACAACCATACTATCGGCTCACAGGACCCCTGATGAGACAGTAGCCTACGCGGGCAAGGCCGAGAAGCGTGGGTTAAAGGTGATTATAGCCGGGGCCGGCGGCGCGGCTCACCTTGCCGGCGTCGTAACCTCTCATACATTATTGCCCGTCATAGGCGTACCCATTGATTCAGGCCCCCTGAAGGGGCTTGACGCCCTGCTCTCCACGGTGCAGATGCCCGGCGGAGTGCCTGTGGCCACCGTCTCAATCGGAAAGGCCGGGGCTAAAAACGCGGCCCTCCTCTCAGCAGAGATAATCGCCATAGGAGACAGGGCCCTGAAGACAAGGCTGAAAAGGTACCGGGCGAGGCTCGCTAAAGCCGTCCTTGAGAGCGCCAAAGACATGGACTGAGCCACAAAAGGGCCGCCCACGACGTGAACCACTAATCCTCATCTCTTTATCCAAAAAAAGATGACCTCAAAATCTCCTCTCATAATACCTGCCCACGAAGGACTCCACCGTGCCGTACAGGTTATAAAGGCAGGCGGGATTGTCGCTTACCCCACAGAGACCTTCTACGCCCTCGGCGTGGACCCGGCGAACACCGTGGCCCTGAAAAGGCTCTTTCACCTCAAGGGCCGCCCCGCTAAGATGGCCATGCCTCTAATAGCAGGGGATATGATGGAGGTGAGGGCCATGGCACATAAAATATCCCACCTTGGCGAACTGCTTTTTAACACATTCTGGCCCGGTCCCCTGACGCTCATCTTCGAGGCCGCCGAAAATACCCCAAAACTCCTTACAGGCGACAAGGGTGGAATCGGCGTAAGGATATCCGCATATCCCCTCTGCGAGAGGCTCACCGGGGCCCTCGGCCACGCCCTTACATCAACAAGCGCAAACCCCACGGGTACTGAGCCAGCGCTTGATGCCATGGAGGTGCGAAAATATTTCAGTGACAGGGTAGACCTTATTATCGATGGCAAAAGACTCACCGGCGGCATGGCCTCCACGGTAGTGGACGTTCGGGGGGATAAGCCAATCATATTAAGAGAAGGCGTTGTAAAGGCCGGGGTTATCTTCAAGGCCCTTGAAAAATGTGGGGAGGGAGATTGAAAAATCTCCCCGGCTCATGCCTTCTGTCTCACAAACTGGTATAATATAAAGAATATGAACTCAACCCCATCCACTAAAAAGGACTATTCCAGCATATGCGTGAAGCAATGCCACGGTGCCTGTTGCGACCCGTGGTGGGGCATCATAAACTACACCGTCATAAAAAAGAACGGCCCCGGAGGCGATGAAAAGGCCTTTTTGCGTGAACTCGTAGAGGGAATCAGAATACGCGAGAAGAGGATAGTAGACGCCTATGTCACAAAAGAGACCCCTCGGCGTCGGCTTTTCACAAGGCCGGAGAGCTACAACGTCATAGTAAGGGATATAAGGGCCGAGGCCAATACCCTGAGACTGGACCTCATACTCATGTTCGCCTTCAGGTGTTCTTTTCTCTCCAAAGATAAGACCTGCCTTATCCACCCCACAATCATAACAGGCCCTGATATCCGCCCGCCTCAATGCGATAAACTCGGCACGCCGGGGATAAAATCAGGACAAGAGGGGTACTGCCGCATAATCTCCGTTGCCTCAGGTGAAGAGGACCTGAATGCCCCATCAATAGAAGAGGCCATAGGTGCCGACAAAGAGACTACAAGGCGATACCTCTGCGAGGGTCTTGAAAAAAGAGAAGAGGCCGCGGCAAAAGTCCTGGCGAGACTCCACGTATATTACAACGAGCACCCCGAGATACTAAAGAGGCCCGTGGGCGTTAAAAAAACAGGGAGAAATGAACCCTGCCACTGCGGAAGCGGAAAGAAATATAAAAAGTGTCATGGGGCTTAGCTTCCCTGGTTTCTTTTGGAAAAAAGAAACCAGGATAAAGAAAACCTCCCGCTTTCTTTTAGAAAAAAGAAAGTGGGGCAAAGAAAACCAATAGGGGGTGGGGATTATTTCAATTAAACAGAAGTCCAGCACCCACGTGAGTAACTCAAAAAAAAGCACTCAAAGAGAACAGAACTCAAAACTCCCCCCCTATAAAAGGAGGGGGAGAGGCCCTTTAGGACCCCTCCCCTGAGGGTGATGAAGGAGTGGCTACAACTATGATAAAACTATTACGGGGTGAGATAGGTTATAGCCAGGACAAAAAGAACTATGGATAATATGGCCACGTTTACACCGAAACCTATGAGTACAACGGCCTCATCAAATTTTTTCATTCACATGGCCCCGCTCTTAAAACCATTAAACCTCTCACATCTTCTGACGGTTATCATTATATCAAGGCAAGATTAAAGAACGATTAGAGTGATACAGGATGTATGCTTGCCTTATGATGGTTACGATTTTATATCTGATTACCCTGCTAAAGTGTGGCTAAATAAAGAGTACGGGCCTTAATCAAAGAGGGAACAAAAAAAAGGCCCACATCAAAAAGATGTGGGCCCTTTTTAGGTTTTACGAAAAACTACTGAGGGATTACGTTTACAGCCTTTGCGCCTTTCGCATCCTGCGCAATCTCAAACTCTACGGTCTGACCTTCTCTCAAGGTCTTAAAACCTTCACCCTGAATAGCGGAATAGTGGACAAATACATCTTCGCCCGATTCTTGCTCAATGAAGCCGAAGCCCTTTGATTCGTTGAACCATTTTACTTTGCCTGTTGCCATTACACAAAACCTCCTTTCTTGTTTTTTTAAGTCATCGTGGTTTTGTGCAATCAAAGGTATTAGAGCCCCGGCTGTACAAAATCCTACTATGAACTTACTTTTTTAAAATTACATTAAAACCCTGTAACTGTCAATGAAAAAATGCATCCCTTCAGATTCTTTAAATAAAACGCCCCCCATCCATGCCTTAGGGTGACCTTAAGAATTAATACCCCTTAAAAACTCCAGGACAGGGCCAGCATCAGGGAAGTGGAATCCCAGTTAACAACATTAAGCTGTGTGTCCACCACAAGACCGTTGGCAAAAAAAGTCCTGTCATTACCGGGGTCAGTCTCCCAGTTAAGGTACTCAAAGTTTAGAGACAACCCCAGATTGTCTCTAAGGGCATACTCTATTGCCGTGGTTATGAGCACCCCGGAGCCCTCTGCCCTATGTTTGAAGCTCACGGGGTGGTCAAAATCCGTCCTGAGGTTCCAGTTGGCAAGGCCTTTGTAAAAAAAATAGTGATACTCCGCCGTGGCCCTGAGAATAAAATCAGCGATAGTGTAAGATATCTCCCCACCCAGCCACGGCCCGTACCAGCGTGCGCCGTAGGTGCTATGAAGGCCTGTAAAGGAACCGGCAGGGGGTATTGTCTGGAAACCATCCGTAAGGGTAAGGTTCTGCTTATGGTACGAAAGCCCCGCAAGAGGGACAACTTCAAGAGAGCCGGAGAGGACCGGGATGGCGGTCCTGTAGCCCAGTGCGCCTGATACGTCCCAGACGTTACCGCTATCCGAGGCGTTATCAGAGCGTGAGAACTCCAGTGTCCTGTTGTCTCCAAGGAAATCTGAATCCTGAACCTGCCCCGAAAATATGGGGCCGCCCTGCAGGGCCGCCCTGAGGTATACCCTCTCAAAAAGCAGGGCCCTTACCTGGCCTTTAAGCTGAATGGATGTAATATCACTCCAACTCAGCTCTGAGAGAATATTAGGCCCCGTACCTTCGAAGGTGCCGGCTATATTCCAGTTGAGATTGTCCACCCTGTATCCGGCGCCAAGATGATAATGCATATCAAGGACGGCCCGGTCGGCGCCGCGCCCGCAGGCGGGATAGAGGAGAATAAAAGTCAGCAATAAGAAAAAGGCAAGACCCGAACTTTTAAGAACCCTGACCACGGCCAATCCTCCTTTACTGATATGGAATTAATGTCTCGCAGTTGGGAGGTTCTCAAAGATGGAAGTGCATGGATAGAAAAGCTTAAGCGGCTACCATGGAATGTAAGGACCCCTTAAGGGGGGATACTACCTGGTCGCACATGTGAGTTCTTTGCGTAGAGCTTACAGCGCTATAACCAGGTACAAAAATATGGCGCGGGACGGCAAAAACCGCCCCGGCCGACTAATCTTGAAAGATGAACACCTCAGAGGCCCGAGCTGACGGCAAAAAAGAGGCACGCCTAATATATACTATACATAACCTTCCCGGAGAAGGATAAAAGCGAGACGGATGACTGAGGAAACCCGATGGAGGATGGCCTCTTTAAAGGCCCGCACCCTGCGCTACCCCATGGCCCTCTGCCCCCCATGCCAGTCCCCCCATAGTCCCACTCCCCATTACCCCCTCACCCCATTACGCCCACTCGCCCCATTCGCACCGCTATCATAGCCGCCCAGATGAGGCATCTCACTTGAGGATTTTCAGTAGCTCAACCTCGAATATAAGTGTCTTCTCAGGACCGATTACCGGTGGACCGTTATGGCCATAGGCAAGACCCGCAGGTATGTACAATTCATATTTGGAGCCGACATTCATGAGCTGGAGACCCTCGGTCCAGCCCTTTATAACCTTTTTAAGCGCGAACTCGGCGGGTTTTTTTCGTTTGTATGAGCTGTCGAACTCGGTGCCATCGATGAGCTTTCCGCGGTAGTTAACGCTCACCCTGTCCGCCGCCGTGGGCTTTGGACCGCTTCCCTTCTTAATCACCTTGTACTGTAGTCCGCTTGCCGTGGTCTTAACGCCTTTTTTTGTTTTATTTTCAGCGAGAAACTTCTTACCCTCTTTGGCGTTAGCCGCTCTCTTGGTCTCAAGATCAGCCTTTCGCTTTGCCATAACCTTTTTCTGAAATCTGGACATCGTGGCGCTTATCTCTGCCTGAGTTATTGCAAGGTCTTTACCGCCGACTACGTCGTTTAGGCCCTGAGATAAAATTTTAATATCTATTGGCAGCTCATTGTCTTTGCTGACCTCACCTATCTTGGTGCCAAAGACGTAGCTGAGCCTATCTGTCTCGCTCCAATTGCTTGCCGGTGTTTTGGCGCTACCAGACCCGGCGGCAAGGGCCGAGAGAGGGGCCAGGAGTAACATGCTTAATGTGAGAGATAAAAACGTTCTTTTCATACATCCTCCTTTGGTGATGATATTTTTCCATAATTTACCAAAAATGCATTTAAGTGACAAGATTTTAATAGATAAAAAGGATAGCTGAAGTGCCCCTCTTTATCTTGCCTGACTAAACATTATGGCGTAGTGGGAGAAGACGGCAAGTAGCGATTAAATTCATGGCGAGAGTCGTGAAGCCCCGGTCTTGTTGTAGCCTCCATAAAGCCCTGCTAAAGACAGAGGGCGCTCAGCGTGGATAAAGGCTCAGGCACCCTCATGAACCTATCACGACTTTGCGATAATCCCGTAGGTAAAGAGATCTTCCCCAAACTTCTGTTTCTCTATGACCCCCTGGTCCTCAAGATATTCAAGGGTCTCCGTAAGCTCGTCAATAGATGCCGCCATATCCTGCAGACCTTGCCACCAGGCTATCACGGCCTCTTCTGAGTCAAACGGTCCCACATGTCCTTCGAGATATTCCAGTATCTTTTTTTGCATATCCTCTTTCTTGTGACAGATTAAAGTTAAAGGCCTTTGACTATTTCCTTGAGAGAGAGCCCATTCTCATCCCTCCTTTACAGATACCGTCTTGTAAACCCATTTTTTATGCCTGCAACCCCCTGGTCCCCTTATGCCCCCGGGGTAACCCCGTCTACATGGCAGGAGGATTAAAGACCCTCGCGCCAAGCTCGGTGTCTATCATAAATACGCCCGGACCGGTATCTCCGGCGAGCTGTAGCCTGTCTATTATCTCCTGACAGCTCTTTTCCTCCTCAGTCTGTTCCGTTACAAACCACTGAAGATAGGTCTGCGTGGCATGGTCGTTTTCCGCCACGGCCTGTCCCATAAGGGTATTTATAAGCCCCGTTACCTTCTGCTCGTGGGCGAGGACGGCCTTGAAGAGCTCCGTAATCGCCCCGAACTCCGTGGGAGGCTTCTCCACGGCCTCGAGAATTACCTGAACCCCCTGACTGTCCATATAATCGTACATCTTCTGCACATGAAAGAGCTCCTCTTTCACCTGCACAAAAAACCAGCTTGCCGCGCCCCGCAACCCCTTGAACGAGGCGTAGGCCGACATGGAAAGATAGAGGTATGATGAGTACAATTCGGCGTTAAGTTGCCTGTTCAACGCCTCTGCCATAGTTGAAGAAATCATTAAGAACCTCCCTGGTTATGGAATTCCCCCTCTACAAAGGGTAAGGCTTACAGTTTTTTCTGCCCTGCCGTGCATGGGCGGCCCCATACAAAAGGCGCCTGACCGAGGCGCTCAAATAGATGCCGGGTAGAGAGATAAGATACCTCAAGAGGCGGGTGAATGCAATAAATTTCAGGAAAATCACGAGGGCAGGGGCCTCATTGAAAGGAGGCGTCGGCCGGGACTTACAACCTCCCTTCCCACCTTCTCCTTACAACGCAGTATATGCCACCCTCCTCTATGCCGGGCAGGTAACACCCGTTGCAGGAGACACACCTGGCCGGGCTTCTATCGCCGCTTTTCCAGCGCGCCGGCAGATCCGGCTCCCAGATAAAGGGCCTGGACATGGCAACAAGGTCTATGGAACCCTCACCAACCGCTCTCTCCGCCACCTCATAAGAACGAAAGCCCCCTACGGCCATGACCTTCACCCGCTCATTGACAGCTGATTTTACAGCGCCGGCAAGGCGCAGATTATACGCCTCCTTGTGAGGGGCGTCTATCTGCTCTCTTGCAGGGTTCATTTCCCCGGAGGCCCTTGTGCCGGAAGAGACCTCAATGGCGTCGATACCCATCTCCGAGAGCCTTTGGGCCGCGTATAGGGCGTCTTCTGAGCTGAGGCCGTGCTCCATGTTATCAGAGCCCGTAAGCTTAATCATAAGGGGATAATCAGGGCCAACAACGCGGCGCACCTCTTCATATGTCTCGAAGAGGAATCGGGCGCGGTTTTTAATGCTACCGCCGTACCTGTCAACGCGCCTGTTGGTATGGGGGGATAAAAACTGGTTGATGAGATATCCGTGCGCCCCGTGAAGCTGAACGCCGTCAAAGCCCCATGCGCGCGCCCTCTGTGCCGCGGCTCCAAAGGCCTTTATGATACGGGATATATGAGAGGCCGTAAGCTCGGCCGGTATCTCGGGAAATTGCACAACATCGACGCTTGAAGGGGCAAGGGGGGTAGTTCCGGCGCTCTCGGAGTCTGTCTGTCCTCCGGCATGGACAAGCTGAACGGCTATTACCCCGCCGGCATCATGAACGGAACCGGTAAGGTCTTTATAGGCCCCGGCAAACTCATCGCTCTCTATGCCCATCTGGGCTGTAAGCTGTCTGCCGTCGCGGCAGACATAGGCGTAGCCCGTAATAATAAGCCCAACTCCTCCATGGGCAAGCTCTTTATAATATTGCCCGAGTTTTTCCGTGGGAGAGCCGTCTTCACGGCACATCCCCTCCCATGTGGCAGACCTTACCAGACGGTTCCTGAGGCGCATACCGTTAATCTCTATCTCTTCAAAGAGCGTAGCCATTAAACCCCTTCTTGTTGCAAAAAAAAAACAAAACCCCTCTTTTATACAGTATAAGACAAAAAGAGGCCCTATAAACAAAGGCCCGTCTCCAGAGGGACAGGCCTTTGAGGCAATCATGTATATACATCTATCGCAGGAGGCACAAAAGAAGGTATCACCCCGTGCCCAATCCACGTCATGGGCTTAACCCCATCCCCAGGAGGCATGCCCCATGGCAAACTCCGAATAAGGCCCTACTTTTTTATGCTCTGCAGATAGCCGATGACATTGGCAAGATCCGTGTTCTTGAATAGATCCGTCTTTATGCTCATCATAGTCCCATGACGGCCAAACCTTACTACCCTTGCCATGCCAATAGGCCCCAGGGCGGACATATCAAGGTCCGGGGCGTGGAATATCTTCTTGCCCGCCCCTGTCCTGGCATGGCAATTAGCGCAGCGATTCTCAAAAAACTTCTTACCCGCCGCTATATCCGGTTTGTAGGTAAGGGTACGCACATAGGAGGCCACATCGATTATCCCTTTATCGCTTAATACATTCTGCCAGGACTTCATCTCCCTGCCGTAGACGCCGTATTTTATTATTACCCTCAGCTCCGTAGGCGCGATAAAAAGCCTGTTCGTCGTCAGATTCTTTGCGGGGTGCGGCTTTATGCTCCTCCCGTATTGAGATACGGTGCCATCCTTGCCATGACACTTTGCGCAGTACTTTTTAAATATCCTCTCCCCGTTCATCAGATCCGCAGAGGCCGTGCCATAAAACCCCGCTACAAGCATAAGCGCCATGATGAAAAGTACAAACTTTTTCACGGATTCACCTCCATATTTTTGTTTATTACGACAAAAGGGACCTGGTAAAAACCAGTCACTAAAGGCTATGCTCTGTGGCAAAGTGAAGATGCGTTATGGGCCTGCAAAACCCTCTTCTGCCCGCCAAAGAGACTCCCAACTTTCTCGTGATTTGCCTTCAGATTATCCCTTATGGGACGCAGGTGTCAAGAGATTTCACCGGCCTTATCTTTCTTTCATGAGCCCCGGCAAAAGGTATGGCGAATAACCGTCGAAGGGCTCCTCAATGCCAATGCGTGCGCTCATACCTGATCAACCATACGTCTTTATAGAGCAGATAGAGGAGAAGGGTGAATATGGACATGAAAAGTATCACCCATGGCCCGATAAGCTCTCTCCAGAAGATAGAGGGGTCTGATGTGTACTCCAGAAAGGCGGCCAACTCATCGACCTCCGATGCCGTAAAGACAACTACCATCTTCGAGCCCTCTTTGGTATGGCCTATGAACTGGCTCAGAAACTCACGGGGAGTGCGTTCTATCATGGATTTATGTTTAAGCGAGAGGTCCGGCGGCAAGACCCCGAGCATGGCACGGCGCTGGTCTGCCGGCATAACGGCCTTCTCGCCTATGTAACGGATGTCATGAAACATCTTGCCCTTGGCCTCATATACGGCCCGGCCCCTCTCTATCATCTCATTTGACGGGAAGTTGAAGCTAAAGGCCCAGATATTTAGCCCGGCAAGGGAAACTATAAGGATAATAAGGGCTATAGAGCGATTTACGGCGGAGTGCCCGTGCATGGCAATCCTCTCGGGGAAGCCTTCGTAGTCGAGGAGTTTTTCAGGTTTTTTCTCACGACGGGATACGATATAGAGGAACCCGAAGTAGGTAAAATATACAAGCACACCAACTCTGGCGGCAGGCAGATGCCAGCCAAAGGGCGGAAGAGAGCCGAGATAGGCGAGAAAGGCGAAGTTCGCAAAAAAAACAAAATCAAAGAGCCTCTTAATGGGACGGTATCGGCCGCTCCGAATCTTGGACCTGTCGATAAACGGCATTAAGAAGAGTATCCACATGGCCCCCCAGAGGATAATAACGCCGAGCTGTTTTGAGGGTATGGAGCGAAGCATGGCGAAAAATGGCAAAAAATACCACTCAGGCTTTATCTCTGAAGGGGTAAGCGAGGGGTTGGCCTTCTGAAAGTTCGCGGCCTCAAGAAAGATGTTGGGATAGAAGAATATGATGAACATGAAAATGGTAAAGACAAGACCTATGACGTAGAGGTCCTTCACAACGTAGTATGGGAAAAATGGGATCTTCTTCTCCTTCAAAGGCGCAACCCCTGTGGGATTATTGCTGCCAACGTCATGGAGGGCCATGATGTGGCCTATTACAAGCCCCCCGATGATGGCAAGGGGAAAGAGGGCGATGTGCAGGCTGTAAAACCTGCTGAGTGTGGCGTCGCTCATGAGGATGTCGCCCCGTATCCACGTCACAAGGGTATCGCCGAAGACAGGGATTACAGTGGCGAGCCCCGTGATGACCGTACCGGCCCAGTAACTCATCTGTCCCCAGGGCAGGACGTATCCCATGAAGCTCTCCATCATCATGGCGAAAAAGAGAAATAACCCGACCCACCAGAGGACCTCGCGGGGCGACTTGTAGCTCCCGTAGTAAAAGGCCCGGCCAATATGCAGATATATGAAGAAAAATATGAATGTCGGTCCAACGGCGTGTATGCTCTGAAGGAGCCATCCCCAGTGCACATGCCTTCTGAACCTCTCTATGCTGTCAAAGGCGATGGCGGCGTCGGGCTTGTAGAACATGGCCACCCCTATGCCCGTCATGACCTGTAGCATGAGAAAAAACATTATCACCGCGCCAAAGGACCAGGAATAGTTCAGGTTCGGCGGTGTGGGGTAATCCGTAGCATGAAAGCGTGTCACCTCAAAGATGGAAGGGAACCTCTCTTCAAACCACTCCATTAGAGAATGCATAATAGTATTTCCTTCCTTTAAACTCGTTTAAATTCAGAGACAGAAGTCAGGACTATCTCCTCGGGGGTCGCCACGGAGAGCCTTATCATATCCTCCCGGACAAACCTGTATGGGATAAGATAGAGATTAAGAGGCGGCGGGCCGCTTAAGACCCGGCCAAGGGTGTCGTATCTTCCGCCGTGGCAGGGGCAGACAATGTTAACGGGACTTGTGGTCTCATCTAAAAGGTTAGGCGTGCATCCGAGGTGGGTGCAGAAGGCCCGGGCCACAAACCACTCGGCCTTTAGGTACCTCTGCGACGCGCCCATGGTGTCCTTCATCGCGTAGCCCGCCTTCTCGGTCTGGGTTATCCACGCCTCTTTTCTCCTCAATATGAGCACAGGCACTACGAGCTCGGTGTTTCCTATGAGGGTATGCCTGCCAAGGGAAATGCCGTCTATCTTCATCTCTCCCGGCTCCATGCCCGAGATATCCACGTCTTTTTCCGTGAGGCCGAATTTCAGGTCTTCGGCTATCCTCCAGGCGCTCACCGTGGGTATGGCCCCGGCCCCTACGGCAACGGCGCCCATGGCCGCGCAGCACCCGGCAAGAAAATTCCGTCGTGAGTTTAACTTGTCATCCATGATTTTCTCCCTCTACATAGTCCGAATAAGTATAAAATCAACCAGCCTATCTCAAAACGCGCGCCCATAAGGCGGCCCATAAATATGACATGGAAACCTTGAGATATCTATCAAAATTTTGTCTTATTATTGTCTCGCGGTAAGCTTCTGGCGCCCTAATCCCCCGTAACTTCAAAAACCCCGCCACGCCCTTTCCTCTCTCAGATGAGACTTATGATATAATTATTTTTATACCCTTTATGGGCTCATGTCAACCTTTCCCGGCAAAAAAAATTAGCCGCCTTTTTAATCTCTATCCTTGCCTCTTCGCGGCGAGTTTTCGGCACGTCCAGGCCCCGGGGAGGAGAGCAAAGATATGGAGAAAAAAGTGATTACATGGGCCCGTAATGCGGGTCCTTTATACAAAGATGGCGGATAAATAACGGCCATAGCCGCGCCCCGCCTGCCATATCCTCTACGGAGAATTTCTTCTTATAAAACTTCAGATCCCGCCTTCACCGCACCTTTGCCACAAGGTCGTATACAGGTAGCAGTAACCCCATGATAATCAGCGCGAACATTACGCCCACTACGGAGATTATTATGGGTTCGAGCATCTTGCCCAACTTCTGTGAAAAATCATTAAGCCTTAGCCCGTAAAATTCACTTAGATAGGTGAACTGGCTCTCAAGGGTACCGCTCGTCTCTCCTACGGCAACGAGCCTTACCATGAGCCCGGGAAAGACGCCTTCTCTCTTAAGGGCCTCCGAAATGCTCCCGCCCGACTCTATCTCATCGCCTATCCGCGAGACTGCCCTCTTCATCACCTCGTTATTTACGGCCCCGTGAATAACTCTCATGGACCGGTTTATGGGTATACCCGCCCCGGTAAGTATCCTCAACTGCTCGCAAAAAAAAGTAAGCAGCCAATTGTAGCTAACATGCCTGATGATGGGCATCTTCAAGAGGAGCATATCAAGATAATACCTCGTAGCCCTCTTCCTCTTCAGGAGGGTTATAGCGGCAACAAAAAAAAGGGGCAGGGCCACGAGCACATACCAGTAACCTCTACAGAAGTTACTGGACGCAAGTAGTATCCTTGTAGGAAGCGGCATGGTGATGTTCATAGCATTAAAAAGATGCATCACATTCGGCAATACAAAGATGAGCCAGAAAAGCAGTGCGGCCAGGGTAAAGACCACGGCAAAAACAGGGTACAAAAGCGCCTTTTTCATAGTAGAGTAAAGCTCTTCCATCTTCTCAAGATGGGCGGCGGCGTCATCAAAACTCCTGTCAAGGCGCCCCGTTTCCTCGCCTATCCTTGAGAGGCGTATGAGGATATGAGGGAAAATAGCCTTTTGCTTTTCAAAGGCCCCGGAAAAACTCGCCCCTCCCACAATATCGCGCCTTATCTCATCAAGGGCATCACTAAAGGCGCACTTCTCCGTCGAGGAGGCTATCTCCGCCATGGCCTGCACTACGGGCACGCCGGAGCGAAGCATAAGGGCCATACTTCTGGAAAATTCTATTACATCCCCTGTCCAAATTTTATCAAAGGTACAGGCCTTTGTAATATAGCCCGATAGGCGGCCCGTCTTTTTTAACTTCAGCAGATAGAGCCCCGAGGAAAAGACGTATTCCCTTACAGCGCTCACATCAAGGCCGCGTATAGTCCCCTTTACCACCTTTCCATCGCTGTTTATCGCCTTGTAGGAATAGGCGGCCATCATCCCGTCACCCTCCGCACCTCTTCAAATGTAGTCCTGCCCTCCATGGCCATGCCCATCCCTATGCGGCTCATAGAGACCATGCCGTTATTAATGGCGGCCTCGGTCATGGCACGCATGGAGGCGGCGGCATATATCATCTCCCTCATATCATCGTTAACCACGAAGACCTCTCCTATGACCATTCTCCCGGCGTAGCCAGTGCCACGGCAATGCGCACATCCCTCGCCTTTCCATGCCGTGGTTACCCTGCCCTGCAGGTCCTTCATGCCAGGGGCGCCGAGATAATCCGGCCCGGGGGTGAACCGCACCTTGCATTTTGTGCAGATTTTTCTTACAAGCCTCTGGGAGATAACGGCAAGAAGGGCCGTGGAAAGAAGAAACCTGTCTATCTTAAGGTCTATAAGCCGGGGGATTACAGAGACGGCGTCATTGGCATGAAGTGTTGTAAGCACAAGGTGCCCTGTAATGGAACCCCTTACGGCCATGCTCGCCGTCTCCTCGTCCCTTATCTCGCCAAGGAGCATTACGTCAGGGTCTTGCCTCATGAAACTCTTCCCGGCAAGGGCAAAGTCGTATCCCGCTTTTTCCGATACGCTTGTCTGCCTTGTCATGGCAAGCCTGTACTCAACGGGGTCCTCTACGGTGAGGATATTTTTTTCAAGAAGATTGAGCTCTCTCATGGCCGAGTAAAGCGTTGTGGTCTTTCCGCTCCCCGTGGGGCCGGAGACGATTATGAGCCCATGGGGTTTACAAAACAGTTCTCTTATCCGCGTAACGTCGCCTCCTGAAAAACCCAGCCCTTTGAGGCTACAGAGTACCCTGCCCCCGCCAAGCACCCTCATGACGATGTTTTCCCCGTTAACGGTAGGCACAAAAGATATCCTCATGGCAAAGTCCTTCTTTAAAAACGTAAAAGTGAAAGAACCGTCCTGAGGCACCCGCTGCTCCGCTATATCAAGCTTCGAGAGTATCTTTATCCTTGATGCCACACTATGCTGAAAGGCCTTGGGCAGGCAATGTCCGTGTTGCAGGACGCCGTCTATGCGGTAGAAGACATGCATTGTATCGGCCATGGGCGTAATATGAATGTCAGTGGCGTTTCTCCTGATACCGTCCTGGATAAGGAGCTCCGTAAGGCGCGAGGTATTTAATACCTCGGCAGAGGCGCCATCTTTACTGTTTTTGATGAGCTCTGCGATGCGCTCCTTGATGGGGTTATCCATGAAAAAATACACACGCTCAAGGGTATTATGAAAACTCTCGGAGTCCACCACATAGACCCTCGGGGGAGAGCTCATGAGTTTCGTGGCAAAGTCTATTGCCTTGAGGTTGGTGGTATTTATTATGCCGATGGAAAGAACCCCTTCATCAATGAGAAGGGGTATAAATTCAAGATTATCCGCTGTCTCTCTCGGTATAAGCCTCAGGGCCTCCTCGGAGATAGTAAGGTCGTCAAGGTCCATGAACTCCAATCCCGACTGCTCGGCAAGGACCCCGGCAAGATCTCCGGGGGTGACAAACCCGAGTTTCACCAGTACCTCGCCAAGTAGCTCACCTGTTACGGCCTGCTCGGTCATGGCCACCTGCAGGTGTTTCTCATTAAGAAGCCCCCTTGAGCTGAGTAACTCTCCTACGCGTAGCCTCGGCGACGGTCTCCCTGCTTCCATTAAAGGTTCTCCTCACGGGCAATTACTACGGGTTTTATCATTATTACCAGCTCAGTCTTGCTATTTGATTTGTCTCTACTCCTAAAAGCGGCGCCTATAAAAGGTAGCCGCGAAAGCAGCGGCACGGACTTATCCTCTGTTGAACTCTTTTTCTCAATAAGGCCACCGATTATCACCATGTCTCCGCTACCTACCTTAACAGTGGTGCTCATCTCTCTGAGGTCCACCGTGGGCAGGGTTATCTCAATGGAGTTGGCGCCAACCTCGCCTATTTTCTTGTCTTCAAGTCTTACAAGGTCAGATACAACGGGGGTAATGGCAAGGGTAACCTCATGGCCGCCATCTTCAATATAGGGGACTATCCCGAACATAATACCCGAGAGGATGCTCCCTGTCTCCACGCTAAAGGTAACGGTGGGAGTAGTGCCGCCCGAGGATTCGAGGATAGTCGACTCAACGCGGGAGATAAAATCCACCTTTCTTCCAACGCTCAGTATGGCAGTCTGACCGTTCATGATATTAAGCCTCGGGTTGGAGAGGATGTTTATATCACCCTGTTCTTTAAGGGCCTTGAGTATGGAGGTAAAATCACCTCCCGTTATGCTGAAGTTAAAGTTGGCGGCGTTGGCCAGTAGATCTGTAAACTTTGCGGTTCCAACGCCAATCTTGCCGAGGCCCTGAACTCCACCGCCGAGAAAAGACCAGTCTATGCCGTATTTCAATCCATCGGTGAGCTTCACTTCCATAATACGAGCCTCGATTATGACCTGGCGGTTAAGTATGCCCCTCACGCGCGCAAGAAAACGTTCCACCTTATCAAGGTTGTTTCTCGTAGAGGTAACCATGATGGTCCCCGTCATCCTGTCGATGGTAAGCACTGAACTTACCTTCTCTGAATCCAACGCCCCGGGGGCGGGGGCAAGTATGCCTTTAAGGGATTTTTCCAGGGTATCCCAGAACTTGAAAGCGGAGTTATCGGAAGATATCTTCTGAGCCACGTCTCCCGTAACACCGCTATCGGAGTCCTTGGCGGCGCCGAGTATGTCTCCGCCAACACTCACCGAATACTGCTGGATTACCGATGGCCTTCCCATCTCGAATATTTTCGTATCAAGGGCGCTGATGATAAGGATATTTCCTTTAAGGGTATAAAAATAATTTATTGATGATAGTGTTGTCTGCAGGGCCTCTGCCGCCGTAACCCCGGAAAGGCGAAGAGTAATGGGCGTCTCGGGGTCCACCTCGGGTTGCATGACTACGTTCAGCCCCGTAGCCGCGGCTATGGCGTATACGGCCTCCTTCATGGGGTTATTCTGAAGCGATAGTGATATTATCTTCGTATCAAGGGGCGTCAACTCCTCTGCCGTCGCAGTAGCCTTATGCCGCCGGGGTAGCTCCCTTACCGGAGGAGCCGCCTTCTTGACAGAGACCTCGGGCTCTGCGAAGAACTCCTCCGTGCTTTCCCTCTCATGGGACGGCGCAGAGGCCGCAGAGGGGATGAAGGATACTGTTACCGCCAAAAGGGCTATTATCGTAAATAGGCCTCTCATTTTCTATTCTCCAGATATTTCCAGAAATTCTTTTTGCCGGCGAAAAGGACCCTGTCCTTTTCTATCCTCTTCACCCTCAACCCCTTTATCTCATCACCTGCCTGCAGGACCATGCCGTTAACCATGGCGATACTTTTTTTTTCGCTTATGACGATGAGGCCCACGTTAATATCTTCGTGGCCGTATTTCCCCCCTGCCCCTTTTCCGGCCATGAAGGGCTCTACTTGAGCCCTGAAAGGCCCCTTCTTCGAAATTCTAAGCTCAATCTTTTTAAGGGGCCCGGCGACCCGCTCTAAACTCATCGCGGCAAGGGCCATTTCCCGGGCGCCAGAGGGATCATTAAAATCCCATTGGAGCGCCGTACCCACGGCAAGGGCCATTACCAGAAATGGAGCGGCTATAAGGAGCCATATTTTCATCCACCTATTGCCCCGCACCATTGTCCGAGGGCATCATTGCCGTACCTCTTAATCTCACCTTAAACCCGGCCACGTCTTCGGCGACAACTACCTTCTGCAGGGTAAACCATGGCGCGCTCATTGATTCGAGGTAATGGACATTTCTTAAAAAGGCCTCGTAATCTCCAAGAGGGGCCTCTATCTCAACATTGATGCTCAGTCTCCCCTCGGCCTCATTAAAGCCCGATACGTTAAGACGCGAAGCCCGGAGCCTTTGTTTCATCTCATCAAGGGAGGCGAGTATGACCTCCCGGGCCCCCATCCCGGCCCCACTCCCCGTAGCATTAAACCTTCCGACGAGGCCTCTCATGTCTTTAACCACGTCGTTCATGGCCATGGTCTTCACAGTTGCCATTGCAAGTTTTTCGCTCTGGTGCCCGAGGTGTCCTTCATATCTCTTCGCAAGGACTGTAAAAAAAAGCACAACCGCGAGGGCCGCCCCTGAGATGCAATAGAGTAGCTCTTGTCTCTTAATGGAGGGTAGCTTCATCGGTCCTCGCCCTCACGGTAAAACTACCGTCCATGAAGATAAGCTTACTCTCCTCAACACTCATGGCCCCGGGGCCCTTGATAAACTTTATCAATCCGTCATAGCGCTCCTGCGTCTCACGTAGGGATTGGGCATCAACAAGCCCCTTAACCTCTACAATAAGACCTCCCTCTCCCTGTACTGCCGAGAGCCTTTCAATCATCACTCCGGGCATATCCATAGCCGATAGATTTACAAAGAGACTTGAAAAAGCCTTTTCGTTCTTTCGCTCCACAAAAGGCCTGTACCGGCTGTAGAGTTCAAGGGTCTTCATATATGTATTCTGAATACCGGTCATATGGGCGAGCCTGTTTTTCTGGATAGCGAGCCGCTCTGAAGAGGCAAGGGCTCCCTGTATGGTAAAGACCAGGTAGATAAGACCGATGATGCTGATAGCGCCAAAAACCGCGGCGCCGTAGCTCTGCGCCTTCCCGGCCATATAGATATTACGCGAATACCGTGGAGAGATATCTATCGCTTTATCGCCGTAGAGCGCCGAGAGCGGTAACGCGAACTTTTGAAAGACCTCTTCAGAGACATCAAGCCCCGCTGGTTTTATCACCGAGGCCGTAGGCAACGCAAGGGTCTCCATGCCGGGCAGGGAAGAAGACCCGCCGATGAGAAAAAGCCTCTCGGGATTTATGCGAAGGGTCTGCTCACAGTAACTGATAGAGAGGTGGATGTTACGCGCCAGACTCTCAAGAAGATCCCTGCCATCTGATTCCACCTCCCTTATGAAAAGCACCTCCCCATCCTTCACAAAGAACATCTTCTGCTCATGGGTCCGGTTAAAGAGTCCAAGGGCCGACGCTCCCTTGCCGAGAAGGGATTTGGCGGCGTAGACATCGGGATATATCACCCGTACAGTCTTACCGCAGGAGGAAAACCTTGATGTATGGCCAAGGAGCTCTTCCATGTCCACGGCAAAGACATGGACCTTTCTCATTATTTTATTATTTATAGTTTTTTCTTCCAAGAGAGAATAGATAAAGGAGAACTCCGCGAAAGGCGATTGTTTGGATATCTCCGAGGCGATGACCTTTTCCATATAGCGCGTCGATACGTTGGGGACAAAAATTGTATCATGGTAGTATCTCTTGAAATTTACAACAAGGATATATTCCTTTTCCTTATGTCCGAGAAGAAAGTTCTCCAGTTTCTCATCGACAAAGGTCTCTGCATATTTCACTTGATGATGCCCCCTGCCTCTGCGGAGACTTAGGGCCGCAATATTCCTGCCATCAAGATATACTATATTTTTTTTCTTCAACTAACTCGCCCCGTTGTATAAATAAATCGCTCTGCCCAAGGCAGATGGCTTCCATATAATTTACGCGCCCATACTTGGGGCAGATTATTTTCCCACGGTGACGACAAAGGCCCTTGATGCAATGTTATCATTGGGGCCGCCCCTATCGTTATCGTCCCTCGCGTAGACCGTTACCCCTGTTGTTCCAACATTTGCGGTCCCATTCAGGGTAAGCGTATCGCTCTGTCCCCATTTAGACTCGGTTAGTGCCATGCAATTTTTTGTCATAGGTAGCTTCGAGGGCTTTGTCTTCAGCCATGCCTTTGGTTTTGCCGGTTTCTTTGGTTTTGCCGGTTTCTTTGGAGGCGTTGCTTTCTTTGGAGGCCCCTTGGGCTCCGGCACTTTAGGGGCCTGTAGAACATCCACCTGCCCCTGCCCCTCCACACACCAGCGGTATTTACCTCCTGAAGCAAAAGGTACGCCCCCCTCGGCGAATACCTCTGCAAGATACTGATCATTTACAATGGCCGAGGGAAGGTCTTTATTTATTATCCGCAACTGCGGTCCCGAGCACCCGGCCTTTACCCTGAGCTCATATAACGTAGCCCACCTCACCACATCGTCATAAGGCTCGGCCCTGCTCATATCCGAGGTGTAATCATCCACGGGCCCGATACCGGGGTCGTATACCCTTACAATGCCGCCCGTAAGGGACGACTGAATATTAAAGTTTTCTCCTCCGCTGATGATTACGTAAGCAACATCGGCCAGCGTCTGTCCTGGTGCGGAGCATGTCTTGTCGGGACATAGACTAAGGGCCATCCCCGTTGTCTTTCTGGCGCATATATCGTCCGTTGTAAGCGAGGAAGCGGGGATATAATAAAGGAGGTTGGCCCAGGAGTCTGAGGCATTGGTTACAACAGAGGTAAAATTGGCGGAGACGGGAATATGCCTTGTTGTGGCAGTATATCCGGCGATGCTCTCGGAAGCGTTTTTTACGGCCTCTCTTGTCTCGTTAAGTTTAAGCCTCTTTGTAAGCGTGCCCATCATGCCGGCCCCCATGGTTACGAGGATGCCGAGTATCATGAGGATTATGGCCATCTCAACAAGGGTAAAACCCCCTGTATCATCGCTCTTCAAAAGCATCACCACCCTGCCTTCTTCCCTGACCCGGCCCCATGGCCGCAGGGAAAAATAAAAAATCATGTCTCAAGGCGAGGCCCTCACCCCCGAAAAACTCTCGCTTATCACCCCTCGCGCCGCCATCACCACCCCCGTCATTTAAGGGGCAGGATTAAAACTCGAAGTAAACCGTAAAGGTTCCGGTCTTTGCGGAGTTATAATCCCCTGAGCCCCTTATGGGCCCTGTCTTGAAGTTACCGTCGTCGTACTTGCTGTCAATAATCTGCGCTATATCGAAAGGTACATTTGTCATCCCTACCCATAGTTCATCGAGTCCCTGCACCTTAAGTTGCCCCAGAGCAATCTTGCCGCCAAAGGGGTCGTCGGGATTGAGGGCCGTGTTAGGGTCTCCGCCAAGGATACCGGAGAGACGCATGTGCTGCCAGGCCTGACAGGACTCATCCGTGGCCTTGGCGGCGCAGGCGGTGGAAAAAACACCTATTCTGCCATCGTCATTACCGTTTGTAGCCCCCTTCCATCTGGCCGCGGCCCTGTTGTCATCACCGGGCTTCTTATCGTATCTATCAACATAGGTGTAAAGGGCGGCTACAACCTCGCTCTGCGCGGAGTAAAGTTTTTTTATCCTGGCGTTCTTGATTAACTCCTGCCCTTTTAATATGCCGCCAAGGAGTAGACCAATAATCACAAGTACAATGGCAAGCTCCACAAGGGTAAATCCTTCTTCATTCCTAATCATCTCGTTCTCCTCCACTCACTTTTCTCTTTTAAAATTGTCTTCGCTCAATTCTACACTCTACACGCCTACGGTATTAATTCGCCCACCTGCGCACAAACTTTAATAATTAGCAACAATTATGCCACCGTACCCTTCTCACCCCACCTCCCTTCTACAGGGCGAGGCCCTCTATCTGAAGATTCGCGGATAGTCCGGAGCGCGCAAAAATAGCGCTGTATTAAAGGGTAGTCCTTTAATACACAACCAGTAAAACGCCGGGGATAAGGGGGTTTTAAATGGTGATGACGCCTGAAGTTGAGAGCAGGACCGGGAAGTTGATTTTCAAGGCTACTTAGAGTTATGGCAATAAAGAGCTCTGTCCGAGGCCGGAGGCCCGGACGCGTAGTCTCCCACCGGAGGGAGGTTTCAGCGAGTGTGAGATGGTAGAGCGACTTAACGTAGATAGCCTTAAGGTTACGATAGGTATATTTATTTTTGCAGGAAAAAATACTTAACGAAGTAAGATGCCCTCGAAATTCCCGAAATTTCCTGCAAGACCTTATGGTAGCACGGCTTAAGGATAATTAGACGAGTCCGGTAGAGACATGTCATGGAAAAGATTCGCCGAGACAATTTGGGCACAATAGACATCTTAATAATGGAGATTGAAAGGCCAGGTATAGATTGAAATATAAAAGAATGGGCCGCCACAATATCCGGCGGCCCATATTGTAATCGTGAAGATATCTTTTACTTCCTGAATCCGTTCTCGATTACCCGCCACGAGGTTGCGGGCTGATTTGTCAGGGGGCCAAGGGCCGTTACATCAAAATTGAAGTGGTTCTCACTTGTCACCGGCGTGGGGTACGTGCCCACAAAGGCGTTGAAGGCGTATGCACCTACTGGCGCACTCATTGGCACGCCGTGGGTGAGGTGTGCCGTTTTCGAGGCATTGGCGTTCAGGCAGAGATTTACAGGGCCGAAGAGCGCGCCGGTCGTGGGATATGTGGAGCCGTTTGGCAGGGTCACGTTCTCCCAGTATGAAAAGCACTGCTGTGTGGTCGTGGTGTTTGTGGCTGTTACGTTGTACCCAAGTGTTCCGCCCCGGGCTATGGAGACGGCGTCGGGGGTGACGGCGAGGGTGACAACGGCAGGTGGGGGCGTTCCACCGCTTATTTTTGTGATAAAGGCATCGCCCATAAATGCAACACAAACTCCTCCTCCCAGAAATCCCTGTATGGGGTTCATGAGGGGGAAGTCCGTAGAGCAGGTCTGACCCGTAACATAGGCCGCGCCGAAACTGTCAACTACTATGTCAAAGCCATAATCAAGATTGTTCCCGCCAAGGTAAGTAGAGTAAACAAGGGCCGAACCTGCTGGATTAATCTTGGTTACAAAGACGTCAGAACACAATAAATCCCCGCAAATCCCCTGTATGGGGGCTACGACAGGAAAGTCAGTGGACCCGGTATTCCCTGATACATATGCTGCCCCTGCACTATCAACGGCTATATTGAAGGCTATATCATCACCACTGCCCCCGAGGTAAGTAGAGTATACAATAGCTATACCAGCGGGATTTATTTTGGTGATAAAGGCATCACCTTCATACAAACCTCCTCCGTAGACACCTTGTATGGGATTCACAAGGGGAAAGTCCGTGGACCAAGTATGCCCCGTAACATAGACCGCGCCTATGCTGTCTATAGCTATGCCTTCACCAAAATCAAAAAGGAGGCCACCGATGAAGGTAGAATAGATAATAGTTGAGCCGGCGGGGGCTATCTTAGTTATATAGGCATCCGTAGCCCCTGCCAAGCTCGTCTGTATTGAGTTCACGAGGGGAAAATCCGTAGAGTCGGTCCAACCCGTGACATAGGCCGCACCAGTGCTATCAACGGCTATGCCACTGTCACCATCATAGCCTGTGCCACCAAGGTACGTGGAATAAACAATAGACCTGCCAGCGGGGTTTATCTTAATTATAAAAGCATCCCGTCCCCCTCCTCCATGAGCAGGCTGTATGGGGTTAACAATGGGCAAGTCTTGGGAAGAAGTCGATGCGATCACATAGGTAGCACCCGTATTATCAACGGCTATATCATCACCATAATCATAACTGCTCCCTCCGATATATGTGGAGTAGAGAATAGCCGAGCCAGTTGGATTTATCTTGGTGATAAAAATATCCTCATATCCGCCATTGACTCCCTGTATGGCGTTCCTAAGTGGAAAATCCGTGGATGCAGTATGCCCCGTAACATAGACTGCTCCTGTGCTATCAACGGCTATGCCATTACCCCCATCATCACCGCTACCCCCAAGGTAGGTGGAATAAACAATGGCCGTACCGGCAGGGTTTATCTTTGTAACAAACACATCGCCACCATTCGTACCACCTCCATAGATGCCTTGTATGGGATTAACGGTTGGGAAGTCCGTGGAAGCGGTCCCCCCTGTGACATAGATGGCTCCTGTGGCATCAACGGCAATAGCGCTACCAGAATCAGTACCGCGGCCCCCGAGGTATGTGGAGTACACCAGCACAGGGTCAATAACAAGGTCTTTCGTGTGGTCATAGGAGGCTACATTGAAGCCATAGATAAAAGCCCCGTCTACACTTTTGAGTATCCTGTATGTACCATCAACGGCAACCCTTTCGCCCTTGATATCCTGATAAATGACAGGTTTTTGCTCGATGAGTTTGCCGCTATTCAAGCTTACCTCAAGGTCGCCGTTCTCAGTTACCTTCAGGCCCTTAACGCCATCATAGGCAAATTTTACCAGTGACGGGTTACCGCCGGGGCGGACTATTACGTCATGCTCAATGTTTTTGTTGTTACCATAGAATTTAACGTCTATATTTTTGTAGACATCTTCGTAAGTTACGACTCCGTAGGTAGGGATATTCGAGCGCCACTTTGACTTTTCATTACCCACAAAGTAGTTAACTTTACCTGACATTTTATCGTCCGCGGTTATCTTAGCCTTTGAGTTTGCCCCCACAAAGGAGAGGCTCACGGCCTCGGAGGTGGACTTGTCAGGCTTTTCCGTCTCAAGGCCGAGAATGTCCTTTTTAAAGGAAGGCTTCTCGGACTTGCCATCTTTTTTGGTAAGGGATAGGACTACGCCATCACTGGTAAAGAATGTGGCATGCCCCGCTCCTCTCTCATAAAAACTTACCTTCCCGTCAACCTGCCCATTATTCTTTATAAAATAAAGGGGGAGTTTGCCGTAGGTGTTTTTAATGTCGGCCTTTTGGGCTTCGGTTGGCGCAGTGGTTTTCACCTTCTCGTTAAGGGCGCTTATCTTTCCGCTTGCCAGAGCTGGTAGCGGCCTATCCACCCCTGCGGCAGAGGCGCGTCCCGTAAATACAGAACAAAGAGAAATAATAACAGCCAACAAAACCAGATTAAAACCATCTAGCTTCTTCATTAAAACCCCCTCAAGGTTATCTCTTACGTTATTAAAAACGAACCCTCATGATTATATCTCCTGATAAAATCAGTAAAAAACCTCAAAGAAGGAGTACGCACTACTCCTACTTTGAGGCTATCTTAACCTCATAAAAAAATGCCGAAAAGCCTTCGTCGGCTTTTCGCCCTGTCCAACCTACTTTTATATAGTATAAAAGTGAAAATCTGTAATTAATTCACTCAAATATAACATAATATTTTTAATTTAGCAAGACGGACAGGCTATTGTAGCCAAAACAAGCCCGCAACAAGTCCGCATAGGGATTTAGAGGAAGATGGAGGATTTACAGAATGGCGTAAGTACCTGAAAAATATGGTGCCCGAGGCCGGGGTCGAACCGGCACGTGGTTTCCCACTCGGGATTTTAAGTCCCGTGCGTCTACCAATTCCGCCACTCGGGCAAAGTAATTTCTACGGCGAAAGACCCTCATTGCAGTCTTACAAGAAAACAGATATACACACCCCTGTCAATAGTTTTCATGGTGCACCGCCCACCATAACCATGGAAGCCTCAGCCATAGGCTAAAGTCCTATACAAAAAAACCGATATTTATGTTAATATTAATCGTGGCAGGTATTTTATGCCATCAACAAACTTTTTACAGCAACAGCCCGCCAGACAACATCGTCAGGAAAAACAGAGCTAACCAGGAGGAGGTATCATGAAAAAGTTCATCTTTTTCACCTTCAGCGTAATAGCGTTGACGATCTTTTCATTCGCACCCCGCATATCATGGGCCATCCCGTCTTTCGCGCGTCAGACAGGTTTTGCATGCAACACCTGTCACTACCAGCATTATCCTTCCCTTAACTCCTTTGGCAGGGTCTTCAAGGCAAACGGCTTTACCATGGTAGGAGGCCAGAGCCT